>NZ_QEHP01000019.1:0-69210 GCF_003094695.1 Chryseobacterium sp. HMWF035
GTACTGCAAAGAGTTTAACATAATAATTTATTCAAAATTTATTAATGATTATTGCAGATATTTTTTGTAGTTTCAAGAAAAATATAAAAATTAAATCAAAACCGTGATGAATTCGGTTAAAACATATACTCTTTTTACGGATCAGGATGTTTATCTTTTTAAAGAAGGTAAGCATTACAAGCTGTACGATAAATTCGGCGCACATTCCGCTGAAAAAGATGGAGTAAAAGGAGTTTATTTCTCAGTCTGGGCTCCCAATGCCAAGAAAGTTTCGGTAATCGGGAATTTCAACAACTGGAACCATAAAGACCACATCCTGTTTCCGAGATGGGACGAATCCGGAATCTGGGAAGGCTTCATTGCAGGTTTAACGTGGGGAACTTTGTATAAATATGCTATAGAAACGCCTCGCGGAGAAATTTTAGAAAAAAGTGATCCTTACGCTCTAAGCTGGGAACAGAATCTTCAGGCTGCCTCATTGGTTTCCACCACATGGTACGAATGGAAAGATAAAGACTGGCTGGAAAACCGCTGGGAAAAAAATACGTTAAATGCTCCTTTGTCGGTTTATGAGCTCCATTTGGGATCATGGGTAAGAGAAGGAGACGATCCGAAAAAGTTTCTGAATTACCGCGATATCGGGAAAAAACTCGTTCCTTATATTAAAGAAATGGGCTTTACCCACGTAGAATTTATGCCGGTGATGGAATATCCTTACGATCCGAGTTGGGGATATCAGATTACAGGTTTTTACGCAGCGACTTCACGTTTCGGTTCGCCACAGGATTTAATGTCTTTGATTGATGAGCTTCACCAAAACGGAATCGGTGTGATTTTAGACTGGGTTCCTTCACATTTTCCGGGTGATGCAAACGGTTTGCACAGATTTGACGGTTCTTACCTGTACGAACATGAAGATCCCAGAAAAGGCTTTCATCCTGACTGGAAATCATACATTTTCAACTACGGAAGAAGTGAAGTGAAATCTTTTCTGATTTCCAATGCGATGTTCTGGCTGGAACGGTATCATGCAGACGGATTGCGTGTAGATGCGGTAACTTCCATGCTTCACCTCGACTATTCTCGAAATGAAGGAGAATGGGAACCGAACATTTACGGAGGAAATGTAAATCTCGAAGCAAAAGCTTTTTTGCAGGATTTTAATACGGCTGTTTATAAAGAGTTCGGAGACAATATCATTACCATTGCAGAAGAAAGTTCAGATTTTCCTATGCTTACAAAGCCTGTTCATGACGGAGGAGTGGGTTTCGGAATGAAATGGATGATGGGATGGATGCACGATACGCTGGATTATTTTAAAGAAGAACATGAAAACAGAAAGTTTCATCACCATAAATTAACTTTCGCTTCCATGTATATGTATAATGAAAATTACATGATGCCTTTGTCGCATGACGAAGTGGTACACGGAAAAGCAAGTCTGATCTATAAAATGAAAGGCGATGAATGGCAGAAATTTGCCAATCTTCGCGCTTTGTATGTATATATGTTTACGCATCCCGGAGCAAAACTGCTTTTTATGGGCGATGAATTCGGGCAGACCAGTGAATGGAATTTTAAGCAGAGTCTGGATTGGCATTTGCTGGAATATCCTGTTCATAAAGGTTTGCAGACATTAGTGAAAGATCTTAATCACCTTTACAGATATGAAACGGCTTTCTATGAAAATCAGTTCAGCAGGGAAGGCTTTGAATGGGTGGAAGCAGATGATTTGGAAAATTCTGTATATGTCTATTTGAGGAAAGGAAAGAAAAAAGATGATGTTTTTATGGTGATTCTCAATCTGAAGCCTGAAGTTCTGGATTATAAAATTGGGGTGAATGCAGCGAGTCATTGGGAGATTATTTTCAATTCTGATGATGAACGGTATTCGGGAAGCGGTTATAAACCTGAAATTTTCAGTGAACAGTATGAGGAATACAAGAATCACCAGAAATCCATCAGCGTAAGTCTGCCGCCGCTTTCAGGAATTATTTTGAAAAGAAAAGACAAAAAGTACAATAAGCATAACAGAATCAAACAACATAAAAAGTAATGATTCAGTTATTAGAAATTTTAGGAAAAGACTATAAAAGTCTTAAGGATGTCATTATAAGGACGGATTTCGACAGTGAAACTCTGGAGTCGTTTTCGAAAGCCGGAATTAATGCTCCTGTAAGCGATGGAAAATTCAATGGAGATTTATATTTTTTTACTTTTAAAATTGAAAAATATAAAATAGAGTTTCTAAGAAATAAGATTTGTCAGATTGATTTCATTGAAGATAAAAATAAAACTCTGGAAATCATAGATTATCTTAGAACAGTAAAGGATTTTGAGTTTAAGTTTATCAGCAAACAGCAGGTTGAAGAAACGGAATGGGAAATAATGGAAGACAATACAGAAGAGGAGAGTTTCACGGAATTCAAAAGAAAGCGTTTTGAATTTGATCCTTCTTCCCAATTTGATGCGAATAATATAGATAAATACAGCTTTATGGCTTTTCGGTCAGATGATGTAAACATTATAATCAAAGAAGAGTTTACAGAAAACAGATCTTTTTTTGTATTTGAGATTTATAAATCCCCGAATATCGAAGATTTTAATTAAGATATAAATAATAAACGAGAGAGAAAAAATGATCATTTATCATCTAAGTACGGAATGTTATCCGGTGGCAAAAGTAGGCGGTTTGGCAGATGTGGTGGGAGCTTTACCAAAATATCAGAATAAAATTAAAGATATTGATGCGAAGGTGGTTATGCCTTGGTACAACAAATCTTTCGTGCATGATCATGAGTTTGACATAGTTTTTGATGGCTTCATTCACCAGGGTCCAAGTATGCTTCAGGTACAGGTTTTAAAGGAAAAAACCAATGCTTTGGGCTTTGAGCTTTTTATGGTAAGAATTCCGGGGCTTTTGGATCGAGATAATCCTTACGGATATTCGGATGAAAGTTTTCAGTTTTTAGCTTTTCAGCACGGAGCGCTTCATTGGCTGAGTGCGATGGGTATTCGACCGGATGTTTTGCATTGTCATGATTATCACACAGGGTTAGTTCCTTTCATGATTGAGCATTGTCCTGAATTTTCATTCTTAAAAGGCATAAAAACCATAGGAACAATCCACAATGGTGAATATCAGGGAATGATGAGCTGGGAAATGGCGAATTATATGCCGTCATTCGATCAGTATAAATGGGGATTGCTGGACTGGAACGGAGTCATCAATCCTTTGGCAAGTATGATTAAATGTGCCAATGCTTTTACAACGGTTTCACAGGGGTATCTTGAAGAACTTTTTGTAAGTTTCAGAGGTCTGGAAAGCCTTGTTCGTGATGAATTCGGGAAAGCCTACGGAATCATTAACGGAATTGACACGGAAGTCTGGAATCCGGAAACCGATCCGATGCTGGATTTTAATTTTAATGTTAAAAATGCCATTGCCCAGAAGAAAAAGAATAAAGAAAGACTTTGTAAAGAATACGGCTTGAAGCCGGAACTTCCGTTGTTTGCCTTCATCGGAAGATTTGCCACAGAGAAAGGAGCAGATTTTCTTCCCGATGTGGTCTGGAAAAGCATTAAGCAGAGTTATGGTGCTTTAAATATCATGATTCTGGGATCCGGAAATTCTTATATTGAAAATAAACTGAAAGAGTACGATTACGTTTACAGCAATTTCGCTCTGGATCTTGGATATAAGGAACATCTTTCCCATAAAATATACGCTTCAGCGGACTTTTTGCTCATGCCGTCGAGAGTGGAACCATGCGGTCTTAACCAGATGTATTCCATGAGATACGGAACCGTTCCGATTGTGCGGTATACAGGAGGATTAAGAGACACGGTGGAAGATGTTTCCACAGGTGGAGCGGGAATTAATTTTACGTTTCCGGGAGTAGACGATATTATCCATGCAATGAACAGAGCCTTATTGGTTTACAATAAAAAAGGTGAAATGGAAAATTTAATCCTTGCTAATATGAATTTTGACTTTGCATGGGAAAAATCAGCCGAAAAATACATAGCTTTATATAAGAATTAAATCGTGAAAAAGCTGTATTTTCTATTTTTATTAATGATCGTTTTTTCCTGTCATCAAAAAGAGGAAACGATGATCCATAAAGACGGATACTATTGGTTTTTAACTTATGGACTTCCAGATTTTCAGAGAGAAGAAATCGAAAAAGTAGTTAACAAAAAATGGAAAATAAAAACAGTAAGAGTTGCAGGATGTGAAGTTACCCAAGAATTGATGGACAGTGTAAGATCTGAAAATAAAAAAACAAATCTAGCTCTTCAAAAAAGATATGGCAAGAACTGGAAAGATTTATATGATAAGGATATTCAAGATTATACGATGAAACAAGTGGACATCATGGATGTTTTAATCACCAATAAAGTATTCAGAAAAGAACTGGCTAAGCATAAGATTGAAATTGATGATCTGGATAAAGATGCTGAAGAGTTGGGCAGACCGGAATTTTATAAAGTAAATATTAACAAAATATATCCTGAAGAAGGGATTGCATTTACAGTAAATGTAGATTTAAAAAACAGAACAGTAAACCTAATAAAATAAAACGCAAGATAAACTATGAATCGCAATGTAATTTCCATTGTTTTAGGAGGAGGTAGAGGAACCAGATTGTTCCCACTTACGTATTCAAGATCCAAACCGGCTGTACCCATCGCGGGAAAATACAGATTGGTGGATATTCCTATTTCCAACTGTTTAAATTCAGGATTAAATAAAATTCTGGTTCTAACGCAGTTCAATTCAGCTTCATTAAATTCCCATATCAAAAATTCTTATCATTTTGATATTTTCAGCAAAGGTTTTGTAGATATTTTGGCTGCGGAACAGAACGTTGAAAACGACAGTTGGTATCAGGGAACCGCAGATGCAGTTCGCCAGTCGATGAAGCACCTTGAAAAGTATGATTATGATTATATCCTGATTCTTTCAGGAGACCAGTTGTACCAGATGGATTTTAGGGAAATGCTGAATTTTCATATTGAAAAAGGCGGCGATGTAACCATTGCCACCATTCCGGTGAATGCAAAAGACGCTACAGGTTTCGGAATTTTAAGTTCCGATGACGAAGGCAATATCACTTCGTTTGTGGAAAAACCGGGGTATGATCTTTTAGAAGGATTAAAATCTGAAGTTTCGGAAGAAAATAAACACGCCGGAAAAGAATATCTGGCTTCCATGGGAATTTATATCTTCACGAAAAGCATTTTGAAAAAGATGTTTGATGAAGGAGCAGGAGATGATTTCGGAAAGGATATCATTCCGAATTCCATCGGAAAATACACAACATTAAGCTATCAGTATGAAGGGTACTGGACGGATATCGGAACCATTGAATCCTTCTACGAAGCCAATCTCGATCTTTGTCAGGATTTTCCTAAGTTCAATTTATTTTCCTCTTCGCCTGTCTTTACACGCGCAAGAATGCTTCCGCCATCAAAAGTAAACGGTTCTTATGTAAGCAAAGCTGTTTTTGGCGACGGATGCATCATTCTGGCAGATAAAATTGAAAATTCTGTCATCGGAAACAGAACCAGAATAGACAAAGGAAGTACGATTGTAAATTCTTATGTGATGGGAGCCGATTTTTATCAGGATACCACAGAAATTGTGAAGAATGACAGAAACGGACAGCCGAACATGGGAATCGGGAAGTATTGCTATATTGAGAAAGCCATTTTGGATAAAAACTGCTACATCGGCGATAATGTGAGAATTATTGGTGGAAAACATATTCAGGACGGAGATTACGGAACACATTCTGTACAGGACGGAATTATCGTGGTGAAAAAAGGAGCGGTTATCAAGCCGGGAACTCATATTGGTTAAAAGACTGGATGTTTGAAGCTGGAAGAGGGAAAATATTGAAGTTTAACTTAAATTAATTTTAATGATAAATATGGTTTTTGGTGAAGATAATTTTCAAAACTAAACCATCATAACTAAACTTCCGACATCACTTCCTCTATCTTCCATCCCAAAATAATTAAAACAGAGTGATCAGTATATTGGTCACTCTTGTTATTTTCTATATTTTTGTACAATGCGTTTTTTTAAAATCATAGCGGTAATTATTGTCTTGCTGATCGGAGCTTATTCGGCTTCGATGTATTATTTTGTGGATGAAAGCAAAGATTTCAAAATAGAAAAGGAGATCGATTATCCTTTGGAAAAAGTCTTTTTACAGTTCAATAACCTGCAGCATTTTACGCGATGGAATAATTTCTTTACAAGTTCTCAGTCTATTGATATCGATTATTATACGCCGTATGAAGGACAGGGAAGTTCCATCAGCTATGTAGATCCTAAGAACGATACGGATGGCGAAATGTTTATCCGTTACGAAAACCCGAATAAATCTCTAAGATATCAGCTTTTTGAAGAAAAAAATGAAAGCCCGACTGTTGTCGACGTTAAATTTAAAGCGGTGTCCGCTGAAAAAACCAAAATTACATGGGTTGTTCATACCCCGAAACTTTCTGTTTTAAGAAGAGTTGAAAATTTCTGGACCGAAGACCGTTTTGCCGAAAACATCAATAAAAGTATGGCAAATCTTAAAAATGTTTTAGGAAATAAAGTGGAAAAAGACAATCAGATGGCTTCAATAAAATACGACAGTCTGATGGTTGAAAATGAAGAAGAAAAATTATTGCTGGGAATAAACGTAAGTACTTCCAACAAAAAAGATGCCCTTTACAAAAATATTGTGATGAATTATAACAAAATTTATAATTACACCACGATGGATCTGGGCAAAAAAGATGATGAATTCGGTTTCCCGATGCTCATTACAGACGCAGATAATTACAAAGACAAAGAAGTATCCTATTTTCTGGGGATTCCTCTGTCTAAAAAGTTTGGGGTTACAGATAATAACTTCAGTTTCAGAACCATTAATCCAACCCAGAACTATGTGATGTATTACAAAGGAAACTATGCAGGAAGAGTAAAGGCTATACAACAATTAATCCAGAAAGCCAAGAAAGACGAGATGCGTTTTAATGATATTCGTCAGACTTTTCTCGAACGCCCGACGGAAGATCAGGATGTCAATATGAAACTCTCATTATCAGTATTTAAGTAAATTCTGCAGATTTATTTCTTTTATAGTTTTTTTAATACTTTAAAGGCTGTTCAGAATCGGTTTTTTTTATTAAATTTGAAGCTTAATTCTACAAACAAATTTTAATAACAGATAAACTGTAATAATGGACAGATTTTCATTCCTAAACGCAGCTCATTCTCAGTTAATTGAGGATTTATACCAACAGTACTTAAAATATCCGGATTCTTTGGAACCATCTTGGAAAGCCTTCTTTCAGGGCTTCGATTTTGCTTTGGAGAACTACGGAGACGATGATAACGTTCAATATATTCAGGCTCCGGCAGCTTCAGCTCCTGTTGTAGTACAGCAGGCAACTCAGGCGGCATCAAACGGTGAAGTTCCTGAGCACATCAAAAAAGAATTCAAGGTTGTAAACCTTATTGAGGCGTACAGGACGAGAGGACATTTGTTTACCAAAACAAACCCGGTAAGAGAAAGAAGACATTATACGCCGACTTTGGACATCGAAAATTTCGGTCTGGATAAGTCAGATTTAAACACAAAATTCAACTGTGCGGTTGAAACAGGAATGAAAGGTCCTGCAACACTACAGGATCTCATCACCCACTTAGAAAACATTTACTGTGATTCTATCGGTGTAGAATATATGCACATCAACAATGTTGAAGAAAAAGATTTCATCAAGCAGTGGCTTCAGGTAAATGAAAACCACCCGAATCTTTCAGCCAACGAAAAAACGGAGATTTTATTAAAATTAAATCAGGCGGTAGCGTTTGAAAATTACCTTCACACCAAATTTGTAGGGCAGAAAAGATTCTCATTGGAAGGTGGTGAAACTTTAATTCCTGCTTTGGATCAGTTGATCTCAAGATCTTCTCAGTTGGGCGTAGATGAAGTGGTTTTAGGAATGGCGCACAGAGGAAGATTAAATGTTTTAACCAATATTTTCGGTAAATCTTACAAGCAGATTTTCTCAGAATTTGAAGGAAAAGAATTTGAAGAAGATGTATTCTCAGGAGACGTAAAATACCACTTAGGTTCATCCAAAAAAATCAAAACAGCTTCAGGAGAAGAAGTTTCTATTAATCTAACACCGAACCCGTCTCACCTTGAAACGGTTGCAGCCCTTGTAGAAGGAATCTGCCGTGCAAAAGTGGACGATAAATACAAAGATTATTCTAAAGTTTTACCAATCATTATTCATGGTGACGGAGCGATTGCGGGGCAAGGTATTGCTTACGAAGTTGCGCAGATGATGACTTTAGAAGGTTATAAAACAGGAGGGACGGTTCATATCGTGGTAAACAACCAGGTTTCGTTTACAACAAATTATATGGATGCGAGATCTTCTACATACTGTACAGACGTTGCTAAAGTTACAGAATCTCCTGTAATGCATGTGAATGCAGATGATGCAGAAGCGGTGGTTCATGCGATCCATTTTGCGGCTGATTTCAGAGCGAAGTTTGGAAAAGACGTGTATATCGATTTGTTAGGATACAGAAAATATGGTCATAACGAAGGGGATGAACCAAGATTTACACAGCCTAATTTATACAAAACAATTTCCAAGCACCCGAATCCGAGAGAAATTTATAAAGATAAATTACTGAAAGACAACGTAACATCCAATGATGTGATCGCTAAAATGGAAACAGAATTCAAAGCACTTTTAGATAAAGATTTTGATGCTTCCAAAGAAATTGAAAAGAACGTAATGGATGTTTTCATGGCAGATGACTGGACGAATTATCCGATTGGGAAAAGAGGAGCAGTTCAGGAGCCTGTTGATACAAAATATGACCTTGAAAAGCTGAAAGAACTGGCTGTTAAAATGTCTACACTTCCGGCAGATAAAAAGTTCTTAAATAAAATTACAAGACTTTTCGAAAACAGATTAAAAGCGATTGAAGGGAACTCTTTAGACTGGGCTCTTGGAGAATGGCTGGCTTATGCAACGCTTCTTGTTGAAGGCCACAATGTAAGAATTTCCGGTGAAGATGTGGAAAGAGGAACATTCTCTCACAGACACGCAGTTGTAAAAACAGAAGATACCGAAGAAGAATATATCCCGTTAAGACAGGTTTCTGAAAGCAGATTTGATGTATTCAACTCTCACCTTTCCGAGTACGGAGTTCTTGGTTTTGATTACGGTTATGCCATGGCTTCTCCTAATACTTTAACGATTTGGGAAGCGCAGTTCGGAGATTTCGTGAACGGTGCGCAGATTATCGTAGACCAGTATCTTGCAGCCGCAGAAGAAAAATGGAAAATTCAGGACGGTTTGGTGATGTTATTGCCTCACGGTTCAGAAGGACAGGGAGCAGAACACTCTTCGGCAAGACTGGAAAGATTTTTAACCCTTTGTGCAAACGAAAACATGGTGGTTGCAAACATTACTTCCCCTGCTAACTACTTCCACCTGTTAAGAAGACAGTTGAAATGGGCATTCAGAAAGCCATTAATTGTAATGAGCCCTAAATCATTGTTAAGACATCCGAAAGTGGTTTCTCCGCTTGAAGATTTCGCTAACGGAGGTTTCCAGCCGGTTTTAGACGATCCTTCTGCAGATCCTAAAAAAGTAGAAAAATTAGTACTTTGTTCAGGTAAATTATACTTCGAATTATTAGCTAAAAAAGAAGAATTAAACGCTGAAAATATTGCACTGGTAAGATTCGAGCAGTTATATCCGCTTCAGACAGATGCTATCGAAGCAATCTTCGAAAAATATTCAAACAGAAAAGAATTGGTTTGGGCTCAGGAAGAACCGGAAAATATGGGAGCATGGTCTTATATCCTAAGAAACTTCAGAGAAACAGGAATCAACGTTATTGCTCCGGTTCCAAGTGGTGCTCCGGCTCCGGGAAGTCACAAAATGTTTGAGAAAAATCAGAATGCAGTAATCAACAGAGTATTCGACAGAAACGATGCTCCGGTAAAAAGACCTGTAACCGCTTAATTAAAAATAATAATCAATAAAAAAATAAAAAATACGATATGTCAGTTTTAGAAATGAAAGTTCCTTCACCGGGCGAATCAATTACAGAAGTTGAAATCGCAACTTGGCTTGTAAAAGATGGTGATTATGTAGAAAAAGATCAACCCATCGCTGAAGTAGATTCAGATAAAGCTACTCTTGAATTGCCTGCTGAACAAAGTGGTGTAATCACTCTGAAAGCTGAAGAAGGTGACGTTGTACAAGTAGGACAGGTGGTTTGTTTAATCGATATGGATGCTGCAAAACCTTCAGGAAGCGCTGCTCCTGCTGCTGAAGCTCCAAAACAGGAAGAGGCTCCTAAAGCGGCTGAACCTGCTAAACAGGAAGCTCCAGCTCCACAACCTGCTGCTCAGCCTGTAGCTGCTGCTACGCAGACTTACGCAACAGGTGCTCCTTCTCCTGCTGCTAAAAAAATTCTTGACGAAAAAGGAATGGATGCTTCACAGGTTTCAGGAAGCGGAAGAGACGGAAGAATTACTAAATCAGACGCTGAACTGGCTGCAGTTCCTGCATTGGGAGGAAACCCTGTTACCGCTACAGGTTCCAGATCTACAACTACGACTAAACTTTCAGTTCTTAGAAGAAAAATCGCTCAGAGATTAGTTTCTGTGAAGAATGAAACGGCAATGTTAACAACTTTCAATGAAGTTGACATGTCTGAAATCTTCAGATTAAGAAAATTATATAAAGAAGAATTTGCTCAGAGACACGGAGTAGGACTTGGTTTCATGTCTTTCTTTACAAAAGCGGTAACAAGAGCTTTACAGATGTATCCTGATGTAAACGCATCTATCGACGGAGATTTCAAAGTAAACTATGATTTCTGCGATATTTCAATTGCGGTTTCAGGTCCGAAAGGATTAATGGTTCCTGTATTGAGAAATGCTGAAAATATGTCTTTTGCAAGTGTTGAAGCCAACATCAAAGATTTAGCAACCAAAGTAAGAGACGGAAAAATCACTGTTGATGAAATGACAGGCGGAACGTTCACCATTACAAACGGTGGAACTTTCGGATCTATGATGTCTACACCTATCATTAACCCTCCTCAATCTGCAATCTTAGGGATGCACAACATTATCCAGAGACCGGTTGCGGTTGACGGACAGGTGGTAATTCGTCCGATGATGTACGTTGCGATGTCTTATGACCACAGAATTATCGACGGAAAAGAGTCTGTAGGATTCTTAGTTGCAGTAAAAGAAGCAATCGACAATCCGGTTGGTATCTTAATGAACGGAGACGAAAGAAAAGGTCTTGGATTATAATTATTGATAAAAATTATAGTATAAATACAAATCTCGCCTCAAAAAGGCGAGATTTTTGTATCTCTTGTAATAAATACTAAGATGATGTTTTCTAAAATGACCTCCAATATCAAAGTTTCAGTAATACCTGAATATGATAGCAAAAACAGTTATCCGTCCGAAAACAGACACGTTTTTAAATACAACATCGTTATTGAAAACGAAGGAAGTTTTCCGATAAAAATTCTTAAAAGAAAATGGCTGATCTTCGACGTAGGCTTCGGATATACAGAGATCATCGGGGATGGCGTAATCGGCTTGACTCCTGAGATTCCTACAGGCGAAAATTTCGCTTATTTCTCCAATGTGATGCTTCGTTCCGGAGTGGGAAATATGAGCGGAAAATACCTTGTAAAAAATGTGGAAACGCAGGAAAGCTTTGAAATTGATATTCCTAAATTCAATCTTTTATCAGAAGTTTTAAGCAATTAAAATTCCAAAATCTGGAAATTAAATTCTGCATTCTGGAATTTGGCTGTTTTAATTCGAAAGAATAGCAAAAAGATTAAAGTTTTTTTATTTTTAATTTCATCAGATCATTCACCTCTTCATTGCTTGTGAGAAACAGTTTTTCAAAAGCCAGTAAAGATATTTTAGCACAAACCTCTGCATCGTCACCCGCTCTGTGATGGTTAAAACTGATCTGGTGGTATTCAGCAAGATGTTTTAATCCATATCTCGGAAGATAATTCCATGATTTTTTAGCTAACTGAATACTGCACAGGTAGTTGAGTTTTGGAGTGAACATTCCATAATGATTCAGGCATCCGCGAAGAACACCTGCGTCAAACGCTGCGTTATGGGCAATCATTAACGTTCCATACATCATTTCCTCCACTTCATACCAGATTTCGTCAAAAGTAGGAGCATCTTTCACATCATCCGGAAGAATACCGTGAACATCCACATTAAAAGGACTGAAATAAGGAAAACTAGGTGGTTTGATGAGCCATGTTTTGGTCTCAATTATTTTTGAATCCTGCACAACACAGATTCCAAGCTCACACGCGGAATTTCGCTCGTGAGTTGCCGTTTCAAAATCTATTGCGCAGAAATCCATAAATAAAGTTTATAGTTTTAAGGGTTTAAATTTTCTTTTTACCGCCTAAAAAGTGTTTGAAAACAAGCCATTTGGCTTGGTAATAATCTGTTTTCTGATGTTTGTGACGGCGTTTTAAAGTGCCGGGAATCTGTGCGTAAAATCCGAAATGTCCTCTTAAAACTGCCCAAAAATGGGAAATTCCATTTTTATAGGCAAAATAAAATGAGCCAGCTCCGTCAAGGCACAATCTGAAAAAAATCAGCCAGATTAATTTTGGAAAAGGCAGATTCTTTAATAACATCGAAAAATTATTTCGAATGTTTAAATAGGTTTTCTGTGCACTTTGCTTGTTTAAAGTTCCTCCGCCAACATGATATACTTTTGATTTTCCGATATAAAAAATTTTCTTTCCCGAATTAATCAGTCTCCAGCAAAGATCAATTTCTTCCTGATGTGCAAAAAACCGTTCATCAAAACCTTTCTGCTCCCAAAAATCTTTGCTTCGAATAAATAAACAGCATCCTGAAGCCCAGAAAATTTCCGTTTCATCATCATACTGCCCTTTATCTTCTTCCAGATCATCAAAAACTCTTCCTCTGCAATACGGATAACCTAAATTATCGATTAATCCGCCTCCTGCACCCGCAAATTCGAAGTAGTTTTTATTTTTGTAGGAAAGGATTTTTGGCTGAACCGCGGCAATGGAAGAATCTTTTTCAAAGAGTTCCAAAACAGGATCGATCCAGTTTTCGGTAACCTCCACATCGGAATTCAGAAGACAGTACAATTCATTTTTAATTTCTTTTAAACCTTCATTGTAGCCTCCTGCAAAGCCGTAATTTTTATTGTTTTCAATAATCTGTACCGAAGGAAAATTCTTTTGAAGAAAATCGACAGAATCATCGGTGGAAAGATTATCAACTACATAAATATCAGCATTTTGAGAAAACTGAACCACATTGGGAAGAAATTTTTCCAGCCAGCTTTTTCCGTTCCAGTTTAAAATAACGACTGCTAATTTTTTCGACATGAGAAATTAAATTTTTTCTGAATCAAAAGTTTTTATAGAATCCTGATATTTCCATTTTCTGTGCGACCAAAGATAGTTATCGGGTCTTTTATTCAACGTGTTTTCCAATAGTCTATGGAATTTTTTCACCACTTCATTTTCCACAAATTTTTCTCCGTCCGGATAAATTCTGTGATAATTAACCTGATAATAACCGCGTTTTACCTTCTTCATTTCACAGTAAATGAACGCCAGATCCATTCTTGTTGCCAGTTTATCATACCCGATAAAAACCGGAGTTCTCTGGTTTAAAAATTCTAAACCGTAATTAACGTGGGAAAAGTGGGGAGTCTGGTCTGCCACAAACATATAAGCAGAACTGCCTTTGCTTTTGGATCTGAAAATGTGCATGATTACTTCATTCGCTTCCAGTGCTTCATTCCCGAATTTATTACGGACTTTTTTCATCTGGTTTTCCCAGAAATCACTGTTCACTTTTCTGTAAACAGGATGGCAGTGATCCTGCGGAATTACTTTTGCCAGTGCATTGATCCATTCCCAGTTGAAAACATGTCCCGCAAGCATAATCACATTTTTTCCTTCCGCTTTTGCCTCATGAAAAACTTCCTGATTGATGTGCTGCATTCTTACCCGAGATTCTGTTTCGGAAATACTGAAAGATTTTACCGTTTCTACAAGATAATCGGAAAAGTTGAGATAGAATTTCTTCCGGATCTCTGCAATTTCTTCATCCGTTTTTTTTGGAAAAGAATTCTTCAGGTTTTGGGTAATTACATTTTTTCTGTAGCCGACGATATAATGATTCAGAAAGAAAATAATGTCTGAAAATACATACAAAACTTTCAGGGGAAGTTTGGAGATCAGGTATAATATTTTGATAAGGAAATTCATAAAACATGCAAATTTACGTATAATAAAATTATGGTTCTATTTTTGCTTACAAATAGTATTATTTTTTTATTTTTAACGTATGAAAAAATTATCATTAATAGCATTTATGGGGTTAAGCTCTATCGCTTTCTCCCAGAATACCAATACCATAAGACAGGAAGACAAAAGCAAAGAAGAAAAGGCGTTATTGGTAAAGACAGATCATGCCGAACTGGATGCCAAGAAAAAAGCGGCAGAAGAGAAGGCAAAGCTTCCAAAACCTTATGATCCGAAAGCGGATGCAGAAAAAGATATACAGAATCTTATTGCAAAAGCGAAAAAGGAGAAGAAAAACATCATGATTCAGGCAGGAGGAAACTGGTGCATCTGGTGTTTAAGATTCAATCAGTATGTACAGACCACTCCGGAACTGAAAAAACTAGTGGACGATAATTATGTATATTACCACCTGAATTATTCTCCGGAAAACAAAAACGAAAAGATATTTGCGAAATACGGCGATCCGGGAACGAAATTCGGATATCCGGTTTTCATCGTTCTGGATCAGAATGGTAAAATGATCCACGTTCAGCAAAGCGACGTTTTAGAGGAAGGAAAAGGATACAGCCTTGAAAAAGTAAAAGAGTTTTTCAACGTCTGGTCTCCAAAATCATAATCATAACCGGGAATTTCTCCCGGTTTTTTTATTTAAATAATATTCCTTACCACAATTTTCACCGGATGATACAGTAAAATAATTACTGCGGTAATTAAAGCCAGCCAGAACAATCCTGTAAAAATCTCCATATTGGAAAGCAGAATTGCCTGTGAATTTATTTTTGACTTAAAGATTCCGGCAGTGACAGACAAAGAGTCATTTACCGGAAGTTTCGAAATGGTATTTCCAAAAATCTGGCTCCATTGCGACGCGAAAATCGGGTTTGTGCTTACAAATTCCGAGCTTAAAGAATCGGAATGTTTTAGCGTTAAAAAAAGCATCAGATTCTGCATCAACGCATAGCCGATTGCCGTTGTCCAGAATCTTGTGGCAGTTCCTACTGCGGTCGCATTGGAAACGTACTGTTCCGGCATTCCTGCGATTAAAAAGAACACAAGCGGAGTAAAAAGCAAGCCTTGTCCGACTCCCTGAAGAAACAAGGGCGGACAAATCGTCTGAAGCGTTGTATCCGGATAAAAAGTGTAGGTAAACCATGCGCTGTCTATGGCTAAAATTAAAAATCCGGTAAAAAATACAAGCCTTGAAGAAGCACCTTTCGTGATGCACAATGCGGACAGAAAAACGCCCAGAAGACTTCCTGCAACGTTCCAGTACTGAACTTCCACAATATAATCCCACTGCCATTTCCAGACAACAGCCATCACGCTGTATACATTGTTGATGGAAGCTCTGAGAATATAAAAGATAAAGAAAAGAATAACGCCTACAATTACATTTTTTGAGCTGAAAACTTCAAAATGAAAAAACGAGCGCGGCTGATTTCTCTGTTTCAGCATGAATAATCCTCCAAAAATCAGGAACAGTAAAAAACAGAATACAATACGATCAGATTCAAACCACATCAGTCTTTTTCCATAGATCAGCGCGTAACCTCCTGCCTGAAGACATCCCCAAAGCAAAAACCAGCTTGTAATATCAAGTTGATACAAAGGTTTTTTCGGGAAAAATCTGTTCTTATTGAAAATAGCAAAAGCCATTACCAGAACGAAAACGTGAAAATAGACCATCATGAGAATCATGTGGCGGAAATCGTAGTTTTCTATGCTTGATTTCAGCAGGGAAGTGGTCAATGTTCCGCCCGTAAGAATAATGGTGTACATAAAAAGGTAGGCAATTTCTTTGGCGTGTTTTGTCTTTAATTCAGCCACAATAAGCGGGAGAAATATAGCGCCTTCCAGAACTCCGAAAATTCCTTCCAGAAAACGGATGACAAGAATTATATGATAATCATGCGTAACAGAAAGTCCGTAAAGAATGAGAATGGAAGCGGAAGACATCAGCAAAGTATAATATTTTACGCTGAAATATGCCATAAAACGCTGTATCACCAAAAGCGTGACCACAAATGTTCCGTACATCAGGATCATTAAATATTGTATATCATCGGAATCTGCATCCATGAAAGAAGCCGTAAAAGCACTGTTGGAATGCAGAAGCGACAGCAGCATCAGATGCGGAAAAAGCGCGAGAATAAGAAGCGGAAGTTTCAGCCACTGCGGAACCCATCGATGATAAACTGAATTGTGATGCATGATTAATTGAATAAAAAAAATAAAAAATTGCGAAAAGACAGAAAATTGTAAAAAAAAGGTAAGATGGCAAAATTGTATTCTGCCTTTTCGCTAAAAATAATTGATTGGTTAATTAAAAATCCGAGAAAAATGAAAACACTAAAAAAAACTCAAACCCTCTCACTCTCTCACTCTCAAATATTCAAACTCTAAATCTTCCTCGCACTCACCAGAACGTTCATTCCGGAAAGCAATTTTTCATTGTTTTGATTTTTATCGAGAATGATTTTTACCGGAAATCGCTGCTCTATTTTTACAAAATTTCCTGTTGCATTATCCGGCTTTATCAAAGAAAACTGGGAGCCTGAAGCTGGAGAAACCGAAACGATTTTTCCTTTAAATTCCACATCAGGATACGCATCTGCGGTGATAGTGACTTCTTTTTCCTGATCGATTTGTCCCAACTGCGTTTCTTTATAATTGGCAATGATCCATTTTTCTTTGCTTACGATCTGAACCAAAGCCTGACCTTCTTTGATGAGCTGTCCTTCCTGAATGGTTTTCTTTCCTACCCAACCGTCGTAGGGCGCGGTAACAAAAGTATAAGAAAGAAAAAGCTTCGCATTGTTAAGATTGGCAGAACTTTGCTGTACCTGGCTTTTTACCGGAGCGATTTTCGTTTTTTGCTCACTAACGCCTGCTTTTACCGCGTTTTTTTGCTGTTCTAAAGCTGATAGACTCGCTTTTGCTTGTTCGTACAAAGCTTTTGCATTTTCAAACTGCTGATCGGTTGCAGCATCTTCATCCACTAAATTTTTATATCGTTTAAAATCCTGTTCGGTTTTCCAGATGTCGATTTTGGCGGAAGCAATTTTTGCATCAATAATTTTAGTGTCACTTTCTTTCGTATTCACTCCGCTTTCGATGGTATTGATATTATCTGAATTGGCATGGAGACCGGCTTCCGCTATTTTTACCTGATTGATAAATTCGCGGTTGTCGATGATAAGTAAAGTGTCGCCTTTATGCACAAACTGGTTTTCACTGAATTTTATTGTTTTTATAAACCCCGAAACTTTGCTGGAAACCGGTGTAATGTACTGTTCGATCTGCGCATCGTTGGTCGTTACATTTTTTCTCGAAAAAAGATAGAAGCTTAACATTCCTGTTATTCCGCTGATGATAAGAATCCACGCCAAAACGCTGATGATTTTATTGATTCTTTTTTCCTTTTGTGTTAATTGTCTCTTCGCCATAGTTTTATAAATTTCCAATCGTGTACTGGAGTTGGTAATATTTTAGTTGTCGGTTAATTTTTACGGAAATAAGGTTGGATTGCGCTTCCAGATAGGCATTGTCTGCATCAATGAGTTCGGTGATTAAACTTAGCTTATTCGCATATTTGGTCTTCACGATCCTGTAATTTTCTTTTGCCTGATTAATGGCTTCTTCTGCGATTTTTACCTTTTCTTCCGTTTCTTCGAATTTTTTGAAAGCTTCATACACTTCATGCCGGATATTTTCTTCATTTTCTTCGATCTGCAATTGGGCAAGAGTTATATTTTCTTTTGCTTCCTGCATTTTGTATTTGTTTTTATAAAGATTTTCGATGGGGTAGGTAAGATTGATACCGATCATTCCCAAACGGTACGCATAAGGTTCAGGCGGAAAAAACATCATGTTGGGATATTTTAAAAAGTATTCTCCGCCTGCGGTAATTTTCGGTAAATAATTCGCTTTGGTAATTTTCTGATCCAGTTCTTTCAGAGTGAGATTTTTATTGGCAATTTCTACCAATTCGTTTTTATATAAAGCGGTTTCCGTTAATTCATTGATGTAAGGGATTTCTGCGTTTTCAGAAATTAAATCTTCCGTTTCCACATGCATTTCCTGATTTTCCGGAAGGGAAAGCATCGTTTTCAGCTTGTGTTCTGAAATCTGAATATCATTATCCAGTTCTGTCCGGCTCATTTTATGGTTAGAGAGCTGTAAAGAGGTTCTCAGAACTTCGTTTACCGTAACCACACCGTTTGCTTTCAGAGCTTTTACCTGTTTGATGTTTACGGAATCTTCTTTCATTTTATCATTAATTAAACGCTGCTGTTCTTTTAAATGATGAATCTGGAGAAAAGCGGTCATAATTTCCATCTTTAACTGTCTTTCATTCAGATGGGTTTTAAGAGATGAAATTTCGGTATCAATGGCGGCTTTTTTTTCGGTATTTTTAATTTTTCCGCCCATATAAACAGGAATGGAAGCCGAAAGCGTAAAATCGTACATTCCATTGATGATATTGTATTTTGTGGCTTTTTCAAACACGCCGTCTTCATGCTGAAAAAGATTGGTTACCTGATTATAGCTTGTGTGAAATTCTACATCGGGAAGCTTTTCCATTTTCAGATCTTTCTCTCTGGTTTCGGACATTTCATCTTTTAAATGGCTGATTTTTATTTTTTTGTTTTGAATTAATCCGATCTCTATTGCTTTTTGCAGACTAAGGTGTTGATAATCGGTTATCTGTGCCTGTAATAAATTACTCACAAGTAATAGGCACAACGCAAACCACTGATATCTGTTTGCGTATGATATCATTTTCATAAATATAGTTAAGATTTTTTGCTGAATTGTTTTTGACTCTGCAAATTTACGCGGTGCAGCTTCCGACATGATTTGTGAAAACAGAAAAAGATTTGCTCATTTGCGCCATATTGAAATTTTCTCTTTACCTTTATTGAATGAACGAAAGTCATTTTAAAGCAGTAGAAGAAGCAGATTCGGAATTTTACGTTTATCATGTGCTTACCGGAAAGGTGAAAACCGAAATCCATTATCACAGTTCGGCTCAGTTGGTTTATGCAGAAGGCGGAATCGTGCATATTTTCACCGATCTGAAACACTGGTATTTACCGGCAAGATGTTTTATGTGGATTCCTGCCGGAACACCGCATTATATTTTCTCTACCAGTCCGAAAGTAGATCTGTATAATTTTTATTTTAAAAAAGAAGAGAATGAAAATGGCTTTTTTGATGAAATTAATATTTATTCGGTAAGTCATCTTCTTCGGGAGATGATTTTGTATACCAAAGACTGGGATGGGAAAATCACAAAGAATGATGGAGTAAAATATGATTTTCTTAAAGCATTAAAAGGAATTTTACCTGAAAAAAGGGATAAAAAACAGGCATTTCCGGTTCAGCATCCTTTTCCGAATGACGAAATGCTTCTGAAGGTGGCACAGTACATTCATGCGAATCTGGAAAAGCCTTTAAGCATAGAATCTACGGCAAAAGAATTCGGGATGAGTACAAGAACGCTTTCCCGAAAGTTTAAGGAAATTCTGGGCATGAATTACGTCCGTTTTTTACGTGCGCTGAGAATTACCCGTTCTCTGGAACTGATGCTGGAAGGGAAGTACAATATGTATGAGATCGCGATGATGGTGGGATACAATAGTTTGTCTTCTTTCAGTAATATTTTTAAGAAAGTGATCGGGGTTGCTCCGACGGATTATCTGCAGAAGCTGAAGGGAGAGGAGTGATTTTGGGTTGGAGAGTTTTTGGGTTATAGAGTTTTAGAGTTGTAGGGTTTGAGAGTTGGAGGGTTTTTGTGTTTTTTCTAAATACTAATGACATAAATTTTTTTCATGAAAACATTAATTAAATTTCTGCTTCATTCTTTATTTTCGGAGAAGTAAGTGCTGTGAAAACGTATCAGTATTTATTGATGAGGGGAATTTTAGCCCCGATTGTAATGAAAATCCTTTTTTGAAAAAAAAGATTGCAATGGAAAGCGGGAAATAGCTCCTGAAAAATATAGAGATGTTTTGTTTGAGGGTAGATTTCTCCTTCGTCGAAATGACAAATCTGCTGATGTAATGATAAATTGTTGTGAAAGATTGCTTCGTCGCTTTAGAACTGCGTTCGCAGACCCTCAGTCTGTTCGCAATGACACAAAAAAACCACTTCAGTTGAAGTGGTTTATATGTTGAGAAAATCTCGTCTTGATTAAGCTTCTTCAGAAGGTGCTTCTTCTTTTTTAGCAGGAGCTGCTTTTGGAGCTTCAACCGGAGCATCAGATACAACATCGAATTCGTAGTTGTACTCAACGTTTCTGTGAAGTCTAACAAGAGCTGAGAATTTACCTGTTCTCTTGATTGTGTTTCCAGGAATTTTGATGTATTTTTTGTCTACAGATACACCTGCTTTTCCTAGAGCTGCAGCTAAATCTGCATTGTTGATAGAACCGAATAATTTATCACCAGTACCTACTTTTGCAGGAATTGTGATAGAAGTTTTCTTTAATTGCTCTACTACAGCGTTTGCAGCAGCAACCAATTTAGCTTCTTCTTCTTTTCTAGCCTCCAAAGTAGCTTCTAAAGCTGCGATGTTTTTAGGAGTAGCTAATAAAGCATACCCTTGAGGAATTAAGAAGTTTCTTGCATAACCAGGCTTTACGCTTACTGTGTCGAATTCAAGACCTAAGTTTTCTACGTCTTTTTTTAGAATAATGTTCATTGTTGTTGTCCGTTTTAGAGTTTGGAGTTCCGGGGTTTATATTCCGGCTTACTCTTCACATCGTTAGAATTTATAAATTAATTCAGCAACAAAAAGCCAAAAGCGAGAAGCTAATGGCTAATTGCAATTTTTTTTTATTTCAATAAGTCAGCTACGTATGGTAGTAACGCCAAGTGTCTTGCTCTTTTGATTGCAGCAGAAACTTTTCTTTGGTATTTTAAAGAAGTTCCTGTGTATCTTCTTGGTAAGATTTTACCTTGCTCGTTTACGAACTGTAATAAGAAATCAGCATCTTTATAATCTACGTGCTTAATTCCGTATTTTTTGAATCTACAATATTTCTTTTCAGATTTTGTATTGATATCAAGCGGAGTAAGGAATTTTACTTCAGATTCTCCTCCAGCTGAGGCTTGTTTAGCCATTTCGTCTATTGCCATGTCTTGTCTTTTTAAAAAATAGGGTTAATAATTAAGCTTTAGCTGCTTTTACTTTTGCTCTTCTAGTTACAGCATAGTCAACAGCGTGTTTGTCTAGTTTTGTAGTAAGGTAACGGATTACTCTCTCGTCACGCTTGAATGCCAATTCTAAATCAGCAACTACAGAACCTTCACCTTTAAACTCGATTAAAGTGTAGAATCCGTTCTTTTTCAATTGGATCGGGTAAGCTAATTTTTTTAATCCCCAGTTTTCTTTAGCAACGATTTCGCAGTTCTTTTCTTTGATAAGATCTACATACTTGTTCACTGCTTCCTCCACCTGAGCTTCAGATAGAACGGGAGTTAAAATGAAAACAGTTTCGTAATTGTTCATAATGTTAAAAAATTTGTTAATTATTTCGAGGTGCAAAAGTAGAGAATATATTTGTAATATGCAATACGAAAGCGAATGTTTCTGAAAAATTATTGGTGGTGAATTGTTATCAGTTCACGGTTTTTGATTGTTGTTTTTTATAAATGAACTTTAAACCTCAAACCCTGAACTCTAAATACTATCGTCTTTTCTGATCTCCGTTAAAAAATTCACTTTTATGACATCGTATAAAGAATGTCGGCTTACCAAAATGGAGGCAATGGAAGACACCATTCCGGCTAACATAAGATGAAATATTAAAGAATGTCTGTCGGTCATTTCCAGAACAATGATTGCCGATGTAAAAGGCGCTCTTGTAATTCCGGTTAAAAAAGCAACCATTCCTGCCAAAACAACAACATTGGTTTCATTCGGGCTTAAATGAATAAATCCTGAAATTACAGAACCAATACTTGCTCCGGCTGTTAAAGCAGGGGCAAAAATTCCTCCTGCGCCGCCGGAAGTGAAGGAAAGGGCAGGACCCAACATTCTTAAAACCGGAACGTACCAGTCTTCATGTTTTTCTGAAGTAAAAAGAACGCGTTCCATGATTTCTTTTCCGGAGCCTAATATTTCTCTGTTGATGAAAAAGGCTATAGAAGCGATGATCAGAGCGCAGAAAATTAAAAATGCTACGTTCGCACGGTCTGTTTTAAGTTTTCTTTTCTTCCAGTCATTCATTTTAAGCATGATTACGGAGAGTTGACTGGCTAAAATTCCGGCAATTCCGCCCACTAAAATGATGGGAAACATGACCATTAAAGGAACGTCATTTGTTTTCGGATATCCCAAATACAGGTAAGAACCCGCCAAAGTCTGCGCCGTTAAACCCGCAATGATAACTGCGGTAAACAGAGCGGTTTTAAAATAATTGATATGGGTTTTGGAAAGTTCTTCCACGGCGAATACAATTCCGCCTAAAGGTGTATTGAAAGCCGCTGCAAGTCCCGCTGCAGCACCCGTCATGATCATATTTTTCTTGGAAATTTTCGGCCACCATTCCGGAAGATATTCGTTTACTTTTCTGAATACGGAACCCGCAATCTGAATCGTAGGACCTTCGCGACCGACTGCACCGCCTCCGATAACCAAAACCAAAGAGGAAAGGATTTTAAAAACAATAATTTTTAAACTTAATAAACTTCTGATTTTTCTGTGTTCTTTTGGATTGGCTAGTTCTACAGCTGCCATCACCTGCGGAATTCCGCTTCCTTTTGCATTCGGGGCAAATTCTTTTACGAGCCACCACGAGACAACAAAACCAATCGGAGCAATTATGAAGATCATCCACGAATGCCAATCCAGAATAAAATGCAGGAGATTTTCGCCCCATGCAAAAATCTTTGCATACATCACCGCTACAAATCCCGTAATCACAGAACCGATCCAGAAAGGAATTGCCTGAAGCAGATTGTACTTCAGTTGTTCATTTCTAATGTTATCGAAAGATTTTTTAAGAGATCTCCGGATGATGACTATTATTTTCAGCATTTAATTGTTGGTAGCAAGATTGATGATAAAAATAAGGAATTTATATTTCTTCTAAAAATTTTGCCACCCATAAAGCGTTTTGTACAGAAAGTTCTTTAGGCAAGGCGAAGCTTAATAAGTCGTTTTTAATTTCCAGCTTAAAATCTTCATCAGGAAATGATTTTAGAATTTCCTTTCTTCCTGAGTTTAAAAAGGATTGGGTTTTTAAAGGATCACTTCCCAAAACATAAAAATCTTTAAAATCACGGTCTTTAAAATTAACAGTAAAGCTACTGAATATTCCTGCGATTTTATCTGCCCATTTCTTTCTGCTGACTGAAATGAACCCAAAATCACTGCTTAATTTTTTCATTCCCCAGATTTGCAGACTGTCGTAAGAAGTTGTTGTGTACGCTCCTTTTACAGTTGTTCCAATTTTACTGACGATGAAAAGATAAAAAGAATTCTGCTTGTTTTCATCCGTAATGAAATAGCCTATTTTGGGAGTGAAAAGCGGTATTCCTTCACCGGAATTAAATTCATGAAAAGGGGAGGCTTTAATTTCAATAACGGCGATATCGTAGAGTTCAAAAAGTTTGTCATAAACCTCAAATATCAGATTTTCTTCTTCTTTTGAAAAATCGAAAAGTTTTTTAACGTTTAGTTTTCTAAAATCGAGTTCCATTTTTGAATTATTTATTGTATTTCTGATTAAACGGATTTTAAGTTTAATTCCGAAAGTCTATCCTGTATCTCATTTAATTTTTTATTGTATATATGAAGATTCAAGCAAATCTTATGACTATAAAATTACTGAATAAAACAAAAAACCTCCGAAAAAAATCGAAGGTTTTATATTGTAAAGATGTTTCGATAAGCTTAATATGACAATTACATCACTTATCATTCATCATTTATAATTATATTTCTGTATTCAGATCCCAGTTTTCAAGGTAATCATGAACATGTTTAAGCATCATTCCTCCCAAAGAACCGTCTACAACTCTGTGGTCATATGAGTGAGACATGAACATTAAGTTTCTGATTGCAATTACATCTCCGTCCGGCGTTTCAAGAACGGCAGGCTTTTTAACGATAGCTCCGATTGCTAAAATTGCAACCTGAGGTTGAGGAATAATCGGGGTTCCCATTAAGTTTCCGAAGCTTCCTACGTTAGAAATTGTATATGTTGCACCCTGAGTGTCTTCAGGTCTTAATTTTTTGTTTCTTGCTCTGTACGCTAAATCGTTGATTGCTTTTGCCAATCCTGAAAGTGATAACTGATCTGCGTTTTTAATAACAGGAACGATAAGATTTCCGTCCGGTAAAGCTGTTGCCATACCGATGTTGATGTTTTTCTTTTTGATGATATTTTCACCGCTGATCGACACGTTGATCATAGGGAAATCCTGAATCGCCTTCACAACTGCTTTCACGAAAATCGGCATGAACGTCAGTTTTTCACCTTCACGTTTTTCAAAAAGAGATTTGTTTTTATTTCTCCATTTTACAACGTTGGTAACGTCTGTTTCAATGAAAGAGGTAACGTGAGGAGCAATCTGCTTCGCTTTTACCATGTTTTCAGCGATGATTTTTCTCATTCTGTCCATTGGAATGATCTCATCACCTGCAGCAGCCGTAATCGTAGCAGCCGGAGCCGAAGTTGCAACCGGTTGTGGAGCAGATGGAGTTTGTACCGGAGCTGCCTGCTGAACTGGCTGGTTTCCTCTGTTTTTAACGTACGCTAAAATATCTTCTTTGGTAATTCTTCCTTCCAGACCGCTTCCTTTGATGGTTTTCAGTTCGGTTTCAGAAATATTTTCCTGCTGTGCGATAGATTTTACAAGCGGTGAAAGATAAAGATCTCCCGAAAACTCTGTTGAAGCAGCTACTTTTAAAGGTTCCTCAATGGTTTTTAAGGTTTCCGCGTCCGGAGCAGCCGCCGGAGTTTCCGTTTTTACTTCTTCAGAAGCAGTGTTTCCGCCTTCTCCTTCAATTTCTAAAATAGCAATGGCTTCGCCTACTTTTGCAACTTCGTCTTTCTGTTTCAAAATCTTTACGATTTTCCCCGAAACGGGTGTCGGAACGTCTGAATCTACCTTATCTGTTGCAATTTCTACTACGGAATCATCCTCTTTTACGCTATCACCTTCGTTGAACAACCAGGAGATAATTGTCGCTTCCATAACACCTTCTCCCATGGACGGAAGCAATAATTTGTATTCTGCCATTTTTAATTTTTAGATTTTGACAAATATATAAAAAAAATCGATTTTTTTATGAAATATTAAATTTTAGAAAAATTCAATGTAAATATTTTCGCCCACGTTAAGCCCAAACAGGGATTTTGCCCCGTTTTTTCTGCTTCCTTTGTAGATGGTAAGCTCCAAAAGCTGACTGTCATTGAAGATTGCAGCAGACTGCCCATGAAATTCTGTTTCTCTTTCCCAGTCCGAAACCACTTCCGTATGACTCGAAAAGACTCTTGAAAGTGCTAAGTTTCTGAATTTTATCGTGAAACTTTCGTATCCTTTTGAGATGGTTTCGAAAAGATCTTTGTTAATATTTGATATTATATTTCCGAAATTATCAATGTACGTAACTTCTCCGATAATCATTTTTTCAGATTCATTATAAACAGGTTTTGGAAACAGAAGCTGTTTTGCAGAGTCTATTTTTCTTCCGATCACTTCGGGAAGTCCTCCGTTTGCCAAATGGACGGCTGCCGGAACAAAAACATCTGTAGAAGTAAAATTAACGATATCGTCGAAACGGTTGTTCAAAGTGATTTCGTAGATCGCTTCAGGTTTAATATCAAAAAATATCAAACTTAAAACGCCGTTATCTGCCGCCAGAAAGTAATGTCCGTCGGATTTATATAAAATATTTTTCCTGTTTCTGTTGTGAAAACTGTCTACGGAAACAATATGAATTGTACCTTTCGGAAAGTGTTTGTACGCATTTCTTACGATGTAAGAGGTCTGTATAAGGTTAAATGCCTGTATTTCGTGACTAATATCAACAATATTAACCTTCTGATTCAGAGAAAGAATGCTCCCTTTTACAGCGGCGACTCTGTAATCCAAATTTCCGAAATCTGAAGTGAGGGTTATAATTGACATTGATGGTTGTATAGAATGATAGAAATGCAAATTTATCTAAAATAAAAGGAATGCCCGAAAAATTATGGAAAAGAATTTGATATAAATTTCAAAAAAAGCTTTAAATTTAAAATCTAAAATTAATAATAATACTGCATGTTTGAATTGACATATGATCTTGAGGATATCGATGCGAAAATCTTCTACGGAGTAAACAACCAATTTTTCAACCTTATAAAATCTACTTTTCCCACTCTTAAAATCACTGGAAGAGATCATTATATATTTGCGATGGGCAATCAGGAAGCTTTGGACATTTTTAAGAAAAAGCTCGATGATATTGTCAATTTTATTTCAAAAAACAATTCTATAGACCTGAAAGATGTTGAAAATCTTCTGAATATTAAAGATGAAAACGAAAAACAGCTTGTTTTCGATCAGGATATTATTGTAAAAGGTGTTAATGGCAAAATCATCAAAGCCAAAACCACCAATCTTAAAAAATTAGTTAAAGAAACTGAGAAAAAAGATATGGTTTTTGCCATCGGACCTGCCGGAACAGGAAAAACGTATACAAGTGTGGCTTTGGCAGCAAAAGCTTTGAGAGATAAAACGGTTAAAAGAATTGTTTTAACAAGACCTGCGGTTGAAGCAGGGGAGAGCTTAGGATTTTTACCGGGTGATCTTAAGGAAAAGCTTGATCCGTATTTACAGCCTTTGTATGATGCACTGCGTGATATGATTCCGCACGAAAAGCTGGAAGGCTTTATTGAAAAGAAAGTGATTGAAGTGGCTCCGTTAGCTTTTATGAGAGGGCGAACTTTGGATGATGCGTTTGTAATTCTGGATGAAGCCCAAAATACGACCCACTCCCAAATGAAAATGTTTTTAACGAGAATGGGGATGAATGCTAAATTTATCATCACCGGAGATCCGAGTCAGGTGGATTTGCCTCCGAAACAGCAATCCGGATTAAAGGAAGCGATGAGAATTCTAAAGGATGTAAAAGAAATCGGTTTTGTTCATTTAACAGAAGAGGATGTAGTAAGACACCCTGTTGTAAGAAAAATTATTCTTGCCTACAATGATGAGGAAAAAAGACAGCGAAACGATTAAACAATTTATCATAATATAATTGAAAAGCAGATTAACAGGTGTTGATCTGTTTTTTATTTTTTAAACACGTAATCATTTTGATATTTAAAAAAAAGTGTTATTTTTGCGGCTGATTAATAAAAAAACTATTAACTATGAAGAAATTATTTCTTTTGACAGCAATCGCTGTTATGGGATTGAGCGCAAAAGCTCAGGAATTCAGATTCGGACCTAAAGCAGGTTTTGCTATGTCAACAATTAAGGTTGATGAAAAGCAAGATGATCTGGAAAAAAGAAACATGGATCCCAAATATACATTTTATATTGGAGGTATGGCAGAATATAAAATCAATGATAATTTTGGTTTCCAGGCTGAAGTTTTATATTCACCTCTTGGAGCTAAAGAAAAAATTGATGGAATAAACGCAGGAGTAGTATTTGTTGGCGAACAGACAAAAGTTACTTATGGAACTCTTTTATTCCCAGTGTCTGCAAAATATTTTATTACAGAGGGGTTTTCTGTAGCAGCAGGAGCAAATTTTGGAGTTATTCTTTCAGCTAAACAAAAAACTGTAATCGGTTCAGATCTTATCAGTGTAGATGTAACTGATAGCGAAAGCAGTGGCGAAGTAGATATTAAGAAACAAACTAAATCTTTAAATATTGCACCTTTTGTTGGTGTAGAATATATGTTAGAGAACGGATTGTTCTTTGATGCAAGATATAGCTTAGGTGTTTCTAATCTTTCTAATGATGGAAGCGGTGGTAAAGTAACCAATAGCTTTGCTCAAGTGGGTGTAGGATTTAAATTCGGAGGGAACTAAGAATTTATTCTCATAAAAAAATTAAAGCGGTACAGAATTTGTACGGCTTTTTTTCTGTATAAAATGCTACCCCGTTTTTATTATCGGAAAATTCTCTATTCAAAATTTAAAATTATTAAAATGAAAAAACTATTATTGTTAGGTGCTTTTGCGTTTTTGGGAGGTCTTACGCAGGCTCAGGAAGGTTTCAGGTTGGGAGCTCATGTGGGTGCACCGCTTGGAGATGCGGCAGATGCGGCGAGTGTAACTCTTGGATTAGACGCAGCTTATATGTGGAATATTACAAAAGGTCTTGACATTGGTGCTACTACAGGATATTCTCATTTTTTCGGAAAAGATAATGTAGACGATTTCGGGTTTGTTCCTGTTGCGGTTTCCGGAAAATACAGATTTAACAAGATTCCGTTGTTCGTAGGATTGGATCTCGGAGCAGGAATTTCTACCAGAAACTATATCAACAGCGGACTTTACGTTGCGCCGAGAGTAGGGTATCAGATGAAAAATACAGAGCTGTATTTAGGATTTCAGAGTGTAAGCAGTAAATATAAAGGTCGTGGTCCCTATTGGTACGGTGACGACCGATTTAACTTCGGAGCGGTTAATTTCGGGGTAAATTTCTTCCTGAAGTAAAATTTTTTAAAATCAACTATAATGAACTCCGATTGCAAAATTGGAGTTTTTTTATTCAAAAAATTGTGAAAACGCTAAAAGCCTTTATTTAATAGCTTTTATTGTTGAAAATTGCTAAAAAATACCGATGATATTAATCACATTAACAAATTTTAATATTCAGCATGGTCACTGTAAATTTGCTGTCAGAAAGTATTAAAATTATTAAAAAATGAAAAAGGTATTATTAGCGGGTGCTATCGCACTTTTCGGTTTATCTAACGCGCAAATCGCTAAAGGAACTACATATGTGTCTGGAACTTTAAACTTTGCGGCTAGCGAAGATAACAATACAAATATTAAAACTAGTGATTTAACATTAGTTCCTACCATCGGACATTTCGTTGGAACAAACGTAGCAGTTGGAGTTGGTGTAGGTTATGCTTCAAGCGTAGCAAAAAATGAAGGTGCTCTTACTACTACTAAAAGCACTGTTTCTGCATTTGTTGTAGAACCTTTTGCAAGAAAGTACTGGACTTTAGGTGAGAAATTCTACATCTTCGGTCAGCTTTCAGTACCAATGGCTTTCGGAAAAGATAAGCTTGAGAATACTACTTTAAATGTAACAAACACGACAGAAGAGAAATTCAATTCTTTCGGTGTTGCTGTGAAGCCAGGTTTAGATTATTTCTTAAACAAAAACTGGACTATCGAAGCTACAATCGGAGAATTCGGATACAGCAACTTCAAATACAAGAATGCTAAAAGTGTGGATAACTACAACTTCGGTCTTGATTTGGCTTCTGTTGGAATCGGTGTAAAATATGTTTTTGCAAAATAATAAACAAAGCATATAAACTAAAAAGTCCTGAGTTTTACTTAGGGCTTTTTAATCTTTAAAAATAAACTTAAAACTAAATTTTATAACTATGAAAAAATTATTACTGGCGGGTGCTGTTGCACTTTTTGGTTTGTCAAATGCTCAAATGACTAAAGGAGACTGGGTAATCAGCGGAAATACAGGAATTGGTTTCAACAACATGGAAACTAAAACAAAGGTGAACGGACAGACTTTTGACGGGACTAAAGTAAGCACTTTCGCTGTTACTCCATCTGTAGGTTATTTCGTAATTGATAAATTGGCTGTTGGAATCGATTTAGGATTTACTAATGTTACAACAAAAGATAACGGTGACAAGAATACTGTTTCCAGCTTTTCTGTAATGCCGACTGCTACTTATTACTTCGCAAACAGCAGCAAAGTAGTTCCTTTCTTGGGAGCAGGTATCGGTTATGCTTCGAGCAAAACAAAAGAAACTATTTCAGGAACTTCAACAGATTTTACTGCTGACGGTTTAGCTTGGAAAGTGAAAGGAGGAGTTACTTATATGGCAACTCAGTCTTTAGGGATTAACTTAGGGGTGTCTTTCGATCAGTTCTCGAACAAAGAAACTTATTTCGGTACTGAATTTAAGAACAGAGTAAATACTTTTGGGGTAAACGTAGGTTTCTCTTATTTCATCAAAGCTAAAGCTCAGAAATCTGATAAATAATTCAATTTCTTTCATTAGGATAAATAAAAAATCCGGTTCAGATATGAGCCGGATTTTGTATTTGTAAAACTTAAAGTCTTAGAACCATTCTTTTTGGTTTTGAACATAAGTTCTGTCAAATTCTTCATCAGATTTTGTAAGGTAAATGATCCCTTCAATAAATCCTACAATACCTACAATACCGCAAGATACAAGTCCTAAAACTAACTGAATAATTCCTGCTTTAGTATATCCAAGATAGAATTTGTGAATTGCAAAAGTTCCAAGTAAGATTCCTAAAATTCCTGCAACAACTTTTTTCTCTGATTTGTAAGGTTGATTGTAGTTCCCTTGTTTTTCGTTGAGTTCCATAATAATTATTTTTTAATCGTTTTTTTGTGTTTTATTTGCCGAACATTCCGCCCATTCCAGGCATATTTGGCATTTTGCTCATCATCTGCATCATCTGCTTTCCTTGAGGACCCTGCATCATTTTCATCATTTTACCCATCTGATCGAATTGCTTCATCAATTGGTTAACATCCTCAATTTTTCTTCCTGCACCTTTTGCAATTCTGTTTTTTCTCTGCGTGTTGATGATGGAAGGTTTTCTTCTTTCTTCAGGAGTCATAGAGTAGATGATCGCTTCGATATGCTTGAATGCATCATCGCTGATCTCAACATCTTTGATCGCCTTTCCAACGCCCGGAATCATTCCCATCAAATCCTTCATATTACCCATCTTTTTAATCTGGTTGATTTGCTTTAAGAAATCATCAAAACCAAATTCGTTTTTAGCGATTTTCTTGTGAAGTTTTTTCGCTTCCTCTTCATCAAACTGTTCCTGAGCTCTTTCTACCAAGGAAACAACATCTCCCATTCCTAAGATTCTGTCTGCCATTCTTTCCGGGTAGAAAAGATCTAAAGCTTCCATTTTCTCTCCTGTAGAAATAAATTTAATCGGCTTTTCAACAACAGAACGGATCGTTAAAGCAGCTCCACCACGAGTATCACCGTCTAATTTGGTTAAAACAACTCCGTCAAAATTCAAAGCATCGTTAAATGCTTTAGCCGTATTTACCGCATCCTGACCGGTCATTGAGTCAACAACAAATAACGTTTCGTTCGGCTTGATAAAATAATGAACCGATTTAATTTCGTTCATCATCTGCTCATCAATCGCCAAACGACCTGCAGTATCCACAATTACAACATCATGACCGTTTGATTTTGCAAAATTGATCGCGTTTTCAGCAATTGTGGAAGGATTTGTAGAACCTTCTTCCGTGAAAACCGGAACCCCGATCTGTCCGCCTAAAACTTTAAGCTGATCGATCGCAGCCGGACGATAAACGTCACACGCAACCAAAAGAGGTTTTTTATTTCTTTTTGTTTTTAAATAATTCGCCAGTTTTCCGGAGAAAGTAGTTTTACCCGAACCCTGAAGTCCTGCAATAAGAATTACAGAAGGCTTTCCTGAAAGATTAATACCTTCCTGAGAACCACCCATCAGATCTACCAGCTCATCGTGAACGATTTTCGTCATCAGCTGTCCCGGAGTAAGCGATGTAAGAACGTCCTGTCCTAAAGCTTTATCCTGAACTCTTTTGGTAAGATCTTTTGCAACTTTATAATTAACATCGGCATCCACCAATGCTCTACGAATTTCTTTTACGGTTTCCGCAACGTTGATTTCCGTGATTTTTCCACGTCCTGAAATATTATGCAGCGCTTTGTCTAATTTATCCTGTAAACTATTAAACATATGTATTGTAAATTATAGGTTTGCAAAAATAAGGAAATTTTTAGGATATAAAATGGTCTTACACGTAATTATATATAAGGAATAAATTTTAAGATATGATAAAAGTCAAATTATGATAAAATCCGATAGAAAAAGTCTATTTTTGTGTTCAGTTAAAATTAACCTAATAACTGTTAGGTGAAAATTAAATTTAGAATGAAAGCTAATCCCAATATTCTGGTTACGATATTGTTTTTTTTAACATTTTTGATTCATTTCTCATTATGGAAATTTGTTTTCCATCTTGATGAAATCATAATTGTTAAGTTTTATCTTTTTTTGAGCGTAATGTTTATGATGATGATTACACTAATTGTTTTAATAAACAGAGTGGCACCAGAGTTTTTAGGGTTATCTGTGATCGGATTAATTCTTTTGAAGTTCGGATTAATGTATTTAATTAGAAAAAAACTGAACTTTGAAGTTATTCCTGGGTATAAATTTCATTTTATATTGCCGTATTTTGTCCTGACAACACTGCTTACGTACTATGCCATTAAGCTCATCAATTATGACAAAAAACAGTAAAAATATTTATTGAAACTAGAAAAATTATTATATTTTTGCACAACGAAAAAAACCTATCAATGTTTAAGAAATTCGCAGTTTTATTCTACAGTATTTTTGTATTAAACTTAGTATCTGCACAGCATGGTGAAGCTACTGCTGAAGCAGGTTCTGCTACTACAGAGCTTTCTGAGAAAGATAAAGTAAGTAAAGAAAACAAGGAGTATATCGATCATCACTTATTGGATGCTCATGATTTTACATTGATGGTGGATAAAGAAGGTCATCACATTGGTTTTCCTCTTCCGGTTATTTTTTACGATAACGGTTTTCATGCTTTCATGAGTAATGCTAAAGAAGGATTCATGCATGGAGAAACTACAGAGGTTGATGGATCTTTCTATAAATTGCACCACGAAAAAATTTATAAGACTGATGCGCAGGGGAATTTAGCAGAAGATGCTGAAGGTCACGTAACATCAGAGAAAGTTTTAGATTTATCAATTACTAAAAGTGTACTTATTATTTTATTAACAGCAATCTTCATAATGTTATTATTCACTGGAATGGCTAAGTCTTATAAAAAATCTGCTGTTCCTACAGGTGTTGCGAGATTTTTAGAGCCGTTGGTGATTTTTGTAAGAGATGAAATTGCTATACCAAACATCGGACACAAGTATAAAAGATTTATTGGTTATCTTTTAACTGTATTCTTTTTTATTTTATTTTTGAACGTATTAGGATTAATGCCATTCGGAATTAATGTTACAGGAAATATTACTATGACATTCTTCTTGGCTATCCTTACTTACTTGATTACGACATTCTCTGCTAATAAAGATTATTGGAAACATATCTTCTGGATGCCTGGAGTTCCGGTTCCAATGAAATTAATCATGTTGCCTATCGAACTGTTAGGAACAATTACGAAGCCTTTCGCTTTAATGATCCGACTTTTTGCCAACATGACTGCTGGACACATTGTAGTAATGAGTTTGATCGGATTAATCTATGTATTTAAAAACGTAGTGGCAGGAGTTGCATTCCCTTTCTTAACATTAGTAATTTATTTGTTAGAAGTGTTGGTTGCATTCTTACAGGCTTATATTTTTACAATGTTATCTGCTTTGTTCATTGGAATGGCAGTACAGGAGCATGAGCATGAACACCATGCTGCTCACTAATTTGAAAGTTTAAATTAATTATCAGAAACAAATTTTTAAAATTATATATTATGGAAATCCCTAAAATTGTAGGTGCTGGTATCGTAGTACTAGGTGTAGGTATCGGTCTTGGTAAAATCGGAGCTGCTGCTCTTGAAGCTATCGCTAGACAACCTGAACAATCTGGAAAAATCCAAACAGCTATGCTTATTGCAGCTGCACTTGTAGAAGGTGTTGCGTTTGCTGCTCTATTCGCGGTAAACTAATTAAAACTAAACCACTATCCGTAACGGTTGGTTACAGATAGTGGTTATTTAAGAAAAAAAGTAATAATTATTTATACATTTATATAATGGAATTAATTCATCAGTTTTCATCAGGATTATTTATTATCCAGTCTGTTATCTTTCTGGCATTGTTATTCTTGTTAGGTAAATTCGCTTGGAAACCTATTTTAAAATCTATTAATGATAGAGAAACTTCTATTGTTGACGCTCTTAATCAGGCTACTTTGGCAAGAAAAGAGATGGAAACTTTAAAAGAGGATAACGAAAGAATTATTCGTGAGGCTAAAATCGAAAGAGATGCCATCCTTAAAGAAGCAAGAGAAATCAGAGATAAAATCGTAGGTGAAGCTAAAGATGTTGCTAAAGTAGAAGGAGATAAAATGATTGAAGCAGCTAAGCAAACCATCAATGCTGAGAAAAATGCTGCAATGGCAGATATCAAAACTCAGATTGGTACTTTATCTGTAAACATCGCAGAATCTATCCTGAAACAGAAATTAGACAACAGCGAAGCTCAAAACGAATTAGTTCAGAATTATTTAAACAAATCAAACCTTAACTAAGAATGCTTACATCTAAAGTAGCTAAAAGATACGCACAAGGTTTACTTGATTTTACAAATGAGTCAGGTCAAACGGCTACTGTATTTTCTGAAATGAAAGATGTAGTAAAGTTGATGAATGAGTCTCAGGACTTAAAGAAATTCTTCCTTACCCCATACATCGATTCTAAAAAGAAAATAGAAGTAGCAAAAGAGATTTTCAAAGGTTTGTCAGCTTCTTCACAGAACTTGATTACTTTGGTAATCAGACACGGTCGTGAAAACCAGTTGAAAAATATTGCTCAGGAATTTATTAACAAAGTTGAAGATATTAGTGGAGTACAGAGAGTAACTGTTACCTCGGCAACTCAGCTTTCCAAAGAAAACCTAGATCAGATTTTAAGAAATTCCAATCTTGTTAATACCAATGCAAATTTTGATTTGCAGATTAACGTAAAACCTGAAATTTTAGGAGGTTACATTTTAAGAGTTGGAGACCAGCAGATCGATGCTTCTGTGAAGTCTAAACTTAACAGTATTAAAAAAGATTTTCATTTAAATTAAGAAAAAAACAACCATACAATGGCAGAAATAAATCCGGCAGAAGTATCTGCGATCTTAAAACAGCAATTGGCCAACTTCGATACTCAATCAAACGTTGAGGAAGTAGGTACAGTTTTAACCATCGGTGATGGTATTGCTCGTGTATACGGGTTAGAAAACGTACAATACGGAGAGTTGGTGAAATTTTCTAGTGATGTAGAAGGTATTGTACTAAACCTTGAAGAAGACAACGTAGGTGTTGCGCTACTTGGTGAAAGTAAATTAGTAAAAGAAGGAGATACAGTAAGAAGAACAAACAGAATCTCTTCTATTAAAGTAGGAGAAGGTATGTTAGGAAGAGTAGTAGATACTCTTGGTAACCCTATCGATGGTAAAGGTCCTATTACTGGGGATTTATACGAAATGCCATTGGAAAGAAAAGCTCCCGGAGTTATTTACAGACAGCCGGTAACTGAACCTTTACAGTCAGGTATCGTTGCAATCGACTCTATGATCCCTGTAGGAAGAGGACAGAGAGAGCTTATCATCGGTGACAGACAGACAGGTAAAACTACTGTTGCAATCGATACGATCATCAACCAAAAAGAATTCTTTGATGCAGGTAACCCTGTATATTGTATATATGTTGCTATCGGACAGAAAGCGTCTACTGTAGCACAAATCGTTAAAACACTTTCGGATAAAGGAGCTTTAGCATATACGGTAATCGTTGCGGCTAACGCATCAGATCCGGTTCCTATGCAGGTATATTCTGCAATGGCAGGAGCGGCGATCGGTGAGTTCTTCAGAGACACCGGAAGACCGGCTTTGATCGTTTATGATGATTTATCCAAACAGGCAGTTGCTTACCGTGAGCTTTCTCTACTTTTAAGAAGACCACCGGGTCGTGAGGCATATCCTGGAGACGTTTTCTATCTTCACTCAAGATTATTGGAAAGAGCTGCGAAAGTAATTGCGGATGACAATATCGCAAGACAGATGAACGATTTACCAGAGTCTTTAAGACCAATCGTAAAAGGAGGAGGTTCATTAACGGCACTTCCAATTATTGAAACTCAGGCGGGTGACGTTTCTGCGTATATTCCTACAAACGTAATCTCTATTACAGACGGACAGATTTTCTTGGAGTCTGATCTATTCAACTCTGGGGTTCGTCCTGCGATTAACGTAGGTATCTCTGTATCCAGAGTAGGAGGTAACGCTCAGATCAAATCAATGAAAAAAGTTTCTGGTACGCTTAAATTAGACCAGGCTCAGTATAAAGAATTAGAAGCGTTTGCTAAGTTCGGTTCAGACCTTGATGCTGCTACATTAGCGGTAATCTCTAAAGGAGAAAGAAACGTGGAAATCCTTAAGCAGCCGGTAAACTCTCCACTTCCGGTAGACAGTCAGGTTGCAATGATCTATGCAGGAACAGAGAACTTATTGAGAAACGTTCCTATCAGAAAAGTAAAAGAATTCCAGATAGAATACATCGAATTCCTAAGATCTAAGCATCCGGATACAATGGCTGCCATTAAAGCTGGAAAAATTGATGATTCAATTACAAGTGTTCTTAAGCAGGCTGCTAACGATCTAGCTGCTAAATATAACTAAAAATTAGTTGATGGTTTTTGGTTGATAGTTGACAGAATTTTCTAAAACTAGCAACCAACAACCGACAACCAACAACTAACCCAATATGGCAAACTTAAAAGAAATACGAGGCAGAATTACGTCAATTTCATCTACGATGCAAATTACCCGTGCTATGAAAATGGTTTCCGCTGCGAAACTTAAAAAAGCACAGGATGCAATCGTAATGTTAAGACCTTATTCTGAGAAATTACAGGAACTTATCCAGAATGTAAATTCCAGTTCAGATCCTGATCAGATTTCTGTTTACGCTCAGAAAAGAGAAGTAAAAAGAATACTTTTCATCGCTATTACTTCAAACAGAGGTCTTGCCGGAGCTTTTAACTCTTCCATCGTTAAGGAACTGAATGCACAGTTTCAAAACAAATCTCAATACGAGGTGGATGTTCTTTCTGTTGGTAAAAAAGCTTTTGATGCTGTAAGAAGAACGCGTACGGTGTATGCAAACGAAAGTGCTGTGTATGATAACCTGAACTTCGATGCGGTAGCTCACATTGCAGAAGCAGTAATGGGCAGCTTCAAAGAAGGTAAATTTGATGAAGTTTATTTAATTTATAATAAATTCGTTAATGCAGCGACTCAGGAAGTAACTACAGAACAGCTTCTTCCGATCTCAATGCCTGAAAATACAGAATCTCAGGTAGAAACAGATTATATCTTTGAGCCAAACAGAGAAGAAATCTTAGATAACCTTATTCCTAAGTCAATCAAAACTCAGGTTTTCAAAGCAATCCTGGATTCAGTAGCTTCTGAACACGGAGCGAGAATGACGGCGATGCACAAAGCAACAGACAACGCGCAGGCTTTGAAGAACGATTTGGTCATCTTCTACAACAAAGCAAGACAGGCTGCCATTACAAACGAAATCTTAGAGATCGTTTCCGGAGCAGAAGCCTTGAAAAATTCGTAAAGAATTATTTTAACACAATATTAAAGCATCGTAAATCACGATGCTTTTTTTGTTATTTTTATTTTGTATATATTTGTAGAACTAAATTTATATAATTTCTAAATGGACTCGGACATAGTCAGGCTTTTGCTGGCCTTATTACTTGTTTTACTTAATGGCTTTTTTGTAGCCGCAGAATTTTCAATTGTTAAAGTTCGTTATTCCCAAATTCAGATAAAAGCCGCAGAGGGGAACTCCATGGCAAAGCAGGCAGAGCATATCATCAAGCATCTTGATGAATATCTTTCGGCTACACAGCTTGGTATTACGTTGGCTTCTCTGGCTTTAGGTTGGGTAGGAGAAAGCGCATTGCACCATATTGTAGAAAATATTTTCCATTCTCTTAGTATTGATCTTAGTCAGGCAACCATCACTTCAATTTCAGTAATTACAAGTTTTGTGCTCATTACGATCATGCACATTGTTTTCGGAGAGCTTATTCCGAAATCCATTGCCATCAGAAAATCAGAATCTACTACAATGGCGACTGCAATTCCGTTAAGAGTTTTTTATACGGTTTTCAAGCCTTTTATCTGGTTGATGAATTTAATGTCTAATACATTTTTAAGACTGGTAAAAATTCATCCGGCTTCAGAACATGAGATTCACTCTACGGAAGAGCTTCAGCTTTTGGTAAAACAAAGCGCCGACAGCGGAGAAATTGAAGAGGAAAATTATGAGATCATTAAAAATGCATTTGATTTTACAGATCATTCTGCAAAACAGATCATGGTTCCGCGTCAGAATATTACATCGATAGATTTTAAGGAAGATGTCAATGAAATTATTAACACGATCATGGATAGCGGTTATTCCCGTATTCCGGTGTATGTAGATTCTATTGATAATGTAATTGGTATCCTGTATACAAAAGAAATCATCAGAGAATTCGTTAAAAGAAAAGGAGAATTGAATCATGATGATCTGAAAGAATTGATGCGTGACGCATTTTTCGTGGTGGGAAGTAAAAAGATTTCAGACCTATTGAAAATTTTCCAGCAGAAAAAACAGCATTTGGCGATTGTTATCGATGAATTCGGAGGAACAGAAGGAATTATTACCCTTGAAGATATTTTAGAGGAATTGGTAGGAGAAATTCAGGATGAAGAAGATGATGAAGAGAAAATTGTAGATAAAATCGGGGAGAATACCTATTGGGTTCAGGCAACACAGCCTTTGGATGAAATTAATGAATTTATTCCTAAAAAATTACCGCTTTCTGAAGAGAGTGAGTACAATACACTCGCAGGTTTTATTCTTCATGCTTTAGAAGATATTCCGGAAGAAAATCAGGAATTTGATCTGGAAAATTATCATTTCAAGATTCTTAAAATGAACAATAAAAGTGTAGAGCTTGTAGAGTTGGTATATGAAGAACCCAACAGCATTAGTGATCTTGCCGAAAAAATAGGAGAAGTTTAATCTATTGTAAACAATTTAAACATGATTTTTTATAACAGTATAAAAGATTACGAAGATCCGAAACGTCAGTACGAAGAAGAAGTTCTCGTATTGGATGAGACCGATGAAGTCTATAAATTGGTTTTGCATAACGATGACGTTCATACATTTGATTATGTTATTGATTGTCTGATCGAGATTTGCAAACACACCCTAGAGCAAGCCGAGCAATGTACAATTCTTGTTCATTTTAAAGGGAAATGCACGGTAAAAACAGGCTCAATGGATCTTTTGAAACCTATGCATGAAAAACTGCTTTCAAGGGAATTAACAAGCGAAATCGTATAAAAATTATCAGCTCTGACTATTGTCGGAGCTTTTTTTATATCTAATTTTAATTTTTTTAATATTTTTTTAAGAATTTATTCATGTTTTTGTGAATATTTGTTATATTGCTCAATCAAATTATAAAAACATTACATGAAACTAAAAATTAATTCATTGGTTCTTGGCTGCATTTTATCTTGTTCAGCGTTAATGGGTCAGGAATCATCTTTGGAATCATCCGCCAGAAAGTGGATTACGGAAAATTCAAGCAATCTTGGAGTTCAGAATTTCAGCCAGTTTAAATTAAACTTTGTAAGGAAAAGCAGTTCAGGAGAAACATTGCGTTTTCAACAGCTGATGAAAGAAATTCCGGTTTTTCAGTCCGAACTTGTTGTTCATTTCAATAAAAACGGAGGAATATCCTATACTTCTGCAGAAAGTTTTAAAAAAGATATTAAAGAAATTAATGTTATTCCGTCTTTTGCCTCGTCAGATGCACTTGCAAAGGCTCATCAGGCTTCCCATACGAAAGGAAGAATTACCCATGAAGAGACAAAACTTTATGTATACCTTACAGATTCCGGAGATACGAAATTAGTCTATCGTGTTCTCACGAGTTCTTTCGAAAATCCGGGAAGCTGGGAAACAATTATAGATGCACAGACTGGAGAAGTCATAAGTGTGAAAGATGTGGCATATTACTATAAAGAAAAAGAAAAAAATCCTGAAAAGAAATCCAATAAAAAGAATACCAAAGCTAAAAAAGTTTTGGTTTCCGGAACTGGTTATATTTTCAATCCGGATCCGCTTTCTAAAATGCAGGTTGCCTATGCAGGACAATATGTAGATAATAACGACGCAACAAATGCAAGTTTAGATGCTGCCAGAACTTTAGTTACAATCCCTGAATTGGATTTAACAGCGGGAGTTTACAAGTTAAAAGGTTCTTATGCAGAAATAAAAGATCTCGAAACGCCATCGACGGGACTTTTTACACAGTCAACCAATCAGTTTTTATTTAACAGAAACGATCAGGGATTTGAAGCGGTCAATGCTTACTGGCATATTGATAATAGCCTGCGTTATATTAACCAGACATTGAATATTGATTGTAAACCCTTAACAAACGCAGGAATTTTATGGTTTGATCCCCATGGTTTAGATGGAGATGATAATTCTTATTACAGCAACGGACAGCTTGTTTTTGGAGAAGGTGGAGTAGACGATGCTGAAGATGCAGATGTTGTTTTGCACGAATTGGGACACGGCATTCACGACTGGCTTACGAATGGAAGCTTATCTCAGGTTCAGGGATTAAGCGAAGGCTGTGGAGACTATTGGGCGCAATCCTACAGCAGAAGTCTCAATCAGTGGCCTTCATCTTCCGCTGCGTACAACTGGATGTTCAGCTGGGACGGGCATAACGAATATTGGTCAGGAAGAATTACCAATTACACCGTATTATATCCCGGTTCCGGAGCCATTCATACAAGAGGGCAGATTTGGGCATCCGCTCTTATGAGAATCTATGATAAAATAGGGAAAGCAAAGACAGACAGAGCATTTCTGGAAGGAATAAGCATGACCAGTTCAAGTACGAACCAGCAAAGTGCTGCAATTGCCGTAAGACAGGCTGCAATCGATATGCTGGGAACCTTTGGATTCACCTGTGCGGATATTGCTCAGATGACGCAGGAATTTAACGCTGCAGGGTATGTTTTGCCGGCTTATACATGCCTTTTGGCAGTAGATGAAGCAGAGAAAAAGAATAGTATTGCCATATATCCGAATCCTGTTTCAGATATTTTAACGGTTTCAATGAAAATCAATAAAGAAGAGAAGGCAGAAATCTATAATATGGAAGGCAGAAAAGTAATGGAAACTACGATTGGCAAAGGAAAAAATACAATCAATGTTTCACATTTACAGATTGGAGACTATCTTTTGAGAATAAAAGGCTTGGAAGTCTCAACAAAGTTCATCAAAAAATAGAATTTCCGTAAAGAATATAAAATCCGATGTTTTGCATTGGATTTTTTTTGATTAAAATTCATCTTTCATTATTTTATTTGCATTCAAGTAAAATAGTATATTTGTAAAAACTATAAAGAAACAAAAATAATGCTTGTAATAGGAATTGCAGGAGGTACAGGCTCCGGCAAAACTACGGTTGTTGATAAGATCATTCAGCAGCTTGACATCGAAGGAATGAACATCCTTTCACAGGATAACTATTATCATGATAATCATAATCTTACATTGGCAGAAAGAGAAGCCTTGAATTATGACCATCCCAAATCCATCGATTTTGACCTTCTGATAAAACATGTAAAAGCTTTAAAAAATAACGAATCAATCGAGCAGCCGATTTACAGCTTTGTAACGCATGGAAGAACAGGAGATCACGTTACCGTAGAACCTAAAAATGTATTGGTAGTAGAAGGAATTCTCGTTCTTACCAACAAGGAATTATTGAAGGAATTTGATCTGAAAGTTTTTGTACACGCAGATTCGGATGAAAGACTTATCAGGAGGATCAGAAGAGATACACAGGAAAGAGGAAGAGATCTTAACGAAGTATTACACCGTTATCAGACGACTCTGAAGCCGATGCATCAGGAATTTATTGAACCTTCCAAAAATGAAGCGGATCTTATCATCCCGAATATGAGACAGAATTCCGTTGCGATAGATTTTTTAACCACCGTTATTAAAAACTCGTTGAGAAAACACTAGAAATGAAAGATAATAAGCTTATTAAAGACATTCAGCCCAAGTCTGAAACATTCAAACTTATTCAGAAATATTTTTTGAATAAATATACCATTACAATCTGTCTGTTTCTGGTATGGATGATTTTCTTTGATAAAACTTCCTTTCTTGTCATCAATGAACTGAACGGCGAAATCAGCAAATACGAAGAACAGCTTCAATACTATAAAACCGAATACGAAAAGAACGATGCGTTTTATAAAAAGCTGATGAACAACAAATCTGAAAAAGAAAAATACGCAAGAGAAAACTACTTCATGAAAAAGCCGGATGAAGAAATTTTTATTCTGGTAGTTGACAGCGCAAACGCGAAAAAATAATTTTTTTTTAATGAATTGTCAATAATGAATTTTGCTTCGCAAGTAAATTTTAAAAAATGATTGTTCGTCATTTATCATCATTGAAAAATCTTTGCGTTAGGATTATAATCAAGTAAAAATTGATGAATAAAAGCGGATTGACTATTGACCATTCACAAATTCATACAAAAACTATGTCAAATACAGCCTGGGAAAATTTAGTAAAAAAACAGCTTAAAACAGACGATATTTATCCAGTCCTTACCAAAGAAAATCTGGAAGGAATTGTGGTAAAACCTTTCTACGACGCTGTGCAGAACCCATTGGTAAATCTGCCGAAAATTGAAGAAAGCACCCATTTGGTAGCAAAATATCATGAAAGTTTAGAAGAAGACGTTTTTGCATTTATTTTAGACCAAAATGTAGAAAATCTCGAGCAGAAAACAATTTTCATAAACAATGAAGAGTTGGCAGGACACATCAGTCCCGAAGAACAGGATCAGTACTTTTCACTAATTGATGTTTTTGATGAAAAACAAGCTGTAATTAATGACCAGTTGGTCAAAGAATTACTCGCAAAACAGTTCAGAAGACATATTTGTGTAGATATTTCCCTTCATCAGAACGCTGGAGCCTCTATTGTTCAGCAATTGGGAATTGCTTTGGCAAAAACCAAAGAACTTGTAGAAATCTACGGTTCTGAAATTGTAAACAAACTCATCTTCAGAATAGCAGTTGGTGGAAACTACTTCTTCGAAATGGCAAAACTGAGAGCCTTTAAAATAGTTTTCAATCAATTGTCAAAAGAATACGATCTGGACGAAATTCCATACATTTTTGCAGAAACTTCCCTGAGAAATAAAGCGGTTTCCGATAATGAAAACAACCTGATCCGTTCTACTTTAGAACTTGCAGCAGCCATGATCGGCGGAGCAGATGCCGTTTTCAGCAATAATTATCTGGTAGAAAAAAGCACTGAAAATTCAGAAGAAATTTCTTTCAAGCAGCAAATTGTTCTTGCTTATGAAAGTATCATTAATGTGTTTGAAGACGCTTCTAACGGAAGTTATTTTGTAGAAGATATTACGCTTCAGATCGCAGAAAAATCCTGGGCTTATTTTATTGAAATTGAAGAAGGAGGTGGTTACCTTGAGCTTATGAAAAAAGGAATCATTCAGAAACAAATCTATCAGCACGCCCTGGAAGAACAGAAGTGGGTAGAAGAAGGAAAAATAAAGCTGATCGGCGTTAATTTATATCCAAAACTGGATGTTAAAAAGCCTGCTGAGGAATTATATAACGAAGAAGAAATTAAACCCGTTCGTTGGGCTGAAATGTTTGAGTAATTCTTGAAAATATCATGAAAAAAAGTTTATTAATTTTCTTTTTGATGCTTTTCGGGTTATGTTTTTCACAAGTCGAAAAAGATTTATATGGAAAATGGATGGGAGTGGATCAGGGTGAAAAAGGTTTTGTGACGTTTTATCCAGATGGATTCATATCATTTAACTTCGGAAGTGATAATATTGACGGGAAAAATTTTATTATTCCTGAAGGTGATTTTAAAGGAAAGGTTGGTCAGATAAAATATGAAGTAGATTTCTCTAAAAAACCATTTAAAATTACTTTAATTGCTTATTTTAAAAATGGGGATGAACTTATTAGTGGAGAATTTAATAAAGGACTTATTGAGTTTACTAAAAAAGATGAAATTCTATTTTATATGGACACTGAGCAAAAAAATCCTGAAAAGATAGATCCATTATCACCAGATACAATGCTGTTCAAAAAAGAATCTGATTTGTAACTTAATATGAAAGAAAAACTTGTTGATTTATTCAAATATACGTATCATTTCAACAAAGAAATGATAAAAGCTATTGCTGAAAATCTTGAAAAAGTTGACGAAAAGACCATCAGTCTGATGAATCATACTTTAAATGCCCAGCAAATCTGGAATTCCCGGATTTTAGGAGAAAATTCATTTGAAGTCTGGCAAATTAATCCTTTTGAAGAGCTGGAGGATATCAATCAGCAAAATTTTAATAAAAGCCTTGAAATTGTTGAAAAATTTGATCCTGATCAAAAAATAGAATATCAGAATTCAAGAGGAAAAAAGTTTGAAAACACAGTTTTCGAAATGCTTTTTCAGGCAATTAATCATTCCACTTATCACAGAGGACAAATCAATTCGTTATTGAAACAAAGCGGAATTACTCCTATTTTAACGGATTACATTTTTTATAAAAGATAAAAAACTTTGAAAAAAGAAATTTTATATCAGGAAATTCAGAAATTTATCAATGCAAATCTAAACGCAGATTTGCATTCTTTATTATTAAAAAGATCCCCGTTTCCGGAAGTTTCCATACAGGAAATTGTTCAGCAGATCAAAGGAAAGCAGGTTGCACAGAAGAAATTTCCGTTTCTGCTTAAAGAAGGAATTATTTTTCCACCACAACTGAATTTAGAACAGTCTTCCTCCGAAAAAACAGCATTGTATAAATCTGAGATCTTAAAAGGTAAAAAGTTTATCGATTTAACCAGCGGCTTTGGAATTGATGCCTATTATTTATCAGAAAGTTTCGAAGAAATAACTTTGGTGGAACAAAATCCGGAACTTTTGGAAATTGTTGAACACAATTGGAACATTTTAGGAAGAAAAGCAAAGTTTGTCAACCAGAACCTCGAAGATTTTTTAAATGAAAATACAGAAACTTTCGATGTAATCTATCTCGATCCTGCGCGAAGAGACCACAATAAAAATAAAGTTTTTTTACTCGAAGATCTTTCGCCTGATATTATTGAAATTCAGGAAAAACTACTTTCTATCTCCAATAAGGTCGTGATAAAACTCTCGCCCTTAATTGATCTCAAATATCTGGTTTCTGTTTTACCCAACCTTTTCAGGATTGATATTATCGCCTTAAAAAACGATGTTAAAGAAGTCGTTGTATTTCTGTCAAACCAAAATTCAGACAAAATCATCTGTCGTTGTGTAAACCTCGAAAGTCATGAAGCAGAATTCAGCTTTGATTTTGGCAGTGAAGAAAGTGCAGCAGCAGAATTTGGTGAACCTGAAAAATACATCTACATTCCCAATAACTCGGTTTTAAAAGCCGGAGTTTTTAATGTAATCTCAGAAAAATTCAAATTAAAAAAATTACATCCGAATACACATCTTTACACGTCAAATCAAAAGATAAATGATTTTCCCGGAAGGATTTTGGAAATGGAAATTATTGAGGCTAAGCAGATTGTAAAGAAAAGTCAGTTCAATATTATTTCCAAAAATTACCCTTTAAAACCGGAAGAAATTAAAAAGAAATACAGCCTGAAGGATGGTGGGGAAAGCTATCTTATTTTTACACAATCCAAAAAAGGAAAAATTATACTAAAATCAGTATAAAAATGTTGCCGAAAAAAATAGGAATCCTTAATTTTGGGCAATTAAAAATTAAAATAAGAATCGTCTTTTGCTTATCCAGACAAAATGATTCTAATGATCTTAAAAAAATAAATTTTACATATGAAAAAATTAGTTATATGTTTAGCTCTTGCTACTGTTGCTGTAAGCTGTAAGAAAATTCAGGCCGGAGGGAACAAAAATACCTTGAAACTTGAAGAAGGAGCAGAAAGATATTCAGATGATCCTCAAGGTGAAGGTCATGGTCATGAAGCTGCCACAATGCATACAGAAGAGGCAACTGCAGAAAAGCACGAAGCCGAAGCGCCAAAAACAGACAGTACAGCAACTGCAAAACCTGCCGAAGCTAAAGAAGCTCCAAAAGCTGAACACTAATTAAAAGTACAATATAAAATCTCCCGCAGCAATGTGGGAGATTTTTTTAGGAGCTGTTTCGCGCTTTCCGCACTCGCTATTTTCTGGGTTTCGGCGCGGCGAAGCCGCGCCGAAACCCAGAAAATGAGCTCAGACAAATGCTGCAATCACGGCTAAACTGAAGTCTGTGATTTAATTTCAGGAATAAAATACCATTCAGATTAAGATTTTTCGACAGCACACTTCAGACCTGAGGAAAATTATACGTTTTTGTTTGTTCCTGAGAAGCAAATTTTTTACTTTTAGCAAAATAATATTTTACAATGCAAGAGACATTAAATTACATCAGCGAAAACAAACAGCGTTTCGTGGATGAATTATTTGAATTATTGAGAATTCCTTCCATTTCTGCAGATCCTGCGTATAAAAACGATGTTTTGAAATGTGCGGAAGTCGTGGCAGAACACCTTAAAAATGCAGGAGCAGATAACGTGGAAGTTTGCCAGACCAAAGGATATCCTATCGTTTACGGAGAAAAAATTTTAAATACAGATTTACCGACGGTTTTAGTATATGGACATTATGATGTTCAGCCTGCAGATCCGTTGGAACTATGGACAAAGCCACCATTCGAACCGTATATCGAAAAAACAGAACTTCATCCTGAAGGAGCCATCTTTGCAAGAGGTTCAGCAGACGATAAAGGACAGTTTTTCATGCATCTGAAAGCTTTTGAAGCGATGATGAAGACCAATACGCTTCCTTGCAATGTTAAATTTATTTTAGAAGGAGAAGAAGAAGTAGGTTCTGTAAGTTTAGGAGACTGGGTGAATGAAAACAAAGAAAAACTTTCTTGTGACTGCATTTTAATCTCAGATACCCATATTTACAGCAACGAACAGCCTACGGTAACAACAGGTTTAAGAGGATTAAGCTATGTAGAAGTAGAAGTGGAAGGTCCGAACAGAGACCTGCATTCAGGGCTTTACGGAGGTGCGGTTCCAAACCCGATCCACGTACTGTCTAGAATGATTGCGAATCTGATCGATGAAGACGGACATATTACCATCGATGGATTCTATGATAATGTGGAAACCGTTTCAGATTCAGACAGAGCAGATATGAACAAGCTGAAAGATAATCCTGAAGAATTCAAAAAATCTATCGGATTAAACGGTGTGGAAGGAGAAAAAGGATATACCACTTTGGAAAGAACATCTATCCGTCCAACGTTAGATTGCAACGGAATCTGGGGAGGTTATACCGGAGAAGGAGCAAAAACAGTAATTCCTTCAAAAGCTTTTGCCAAGATCTCAATGCGTCTGGTTCCTTATCAGACTCCGGAAGAAATCACCGAAAAATTCACAAAATATTTTGAAAAAATTGCTCCTCAAAATGTAAAAGTAAAAGTAACGCCGCATCATGGAGGAATGCCTTATGTTTTACCAACCGATACCAAAGAATTTTTGGCGGCAAAACAGGCAATGGAATCTGCTTTCGGAAAAGAAGTACTTCCATACAGAGGAGGAGGCAGTATCCCGATTACAGCTATGTTTGAGCAGGTTTTAGGAGCAAAATCTGTTTTAATGGGCTTCGGATTAGATTCTGATGCCATCCATTCTCCAAACGAACATTACGGATTATTCAATTTTTATAAAGGAATTGAAAGTATTCCGTTATTTTTCGAGAATTATTCCAAGTAAATTTTAACAATCAATAAATGAGTCCCTTAGATTTTTTTCTAAGGGATTTTTTTATATATTTAACATGCTAATAAATTAATTGAAATCTAATGAAAAAAATTCTACTTTTTATTTCCGGAATACTTTCCATAGGCAGTATTTACGGACAGGTTATTGACAGCCAGAATTTTAACAGCTTAACGCCAGGAAATGTCGGGACAAACTTTACAGGAGCTTCTGCGGGACAGGGAGGCTATTATCTGTTAAACGGTGTTGCTTCAGATTACCAGATTGCTACTATTGATGCTGCTCATGCAAATTCATTAAAAATTACAGCGGGTTCAGGATATGTAGCGACAAGCGATCCCAACAACCATTCTGTGGTTAAGCTGGTAGGAGTTAATGCTACAGCAGGAAATGATATTATCAAAGCGACATGCAATTTTTATACAGGATCTGCGAACGGTACAGGTTCAGTATACATAACTCTTTTTGATGACGCAACAACTCCGGGAGTAATTGTAAGTCTTATTTACAACGTGGCCACAAAAACCATGACAGCAGGAGGCACATTAACCAATGCCGGAACAAGAGGTTTCTTTGGTATCAAAACTTTAGGAGCAACCTATCCTGCAAACACATGGGTTAATGTAGGAATGGCATATAATATGACCACGGGAGTAATGAATTGGTATACTCCACAGGAAAGTTACACTTTCTCTTCTCCTCCTTCAGGATATGCGCTAATTCCGGCTTTGGATGTAGGGCAGTACCGTACTTATAATATTAATGCATCAGGAAATTCTGTAGCTTATAACTGGGCAATTGATAATTTTAATCTATCTTATTCTAACAATACAATCCTTGCAACTAGAGAAGAAGTTTCTAAAGCAAAAGAAGATATTGTCATCTATCCAAATCCTGCAAAAGATATCGTAACGATTGAAGGTAAAAATAAAATACTTTCAGTATACGTTTATGATCTTTCCGGAAAAAGGATCGATCTTCCTTTAACGGGTAATAAAGTAAATATTTCCGGCTTGGCAACTGGAAATTATGTATTGGGAATTAAAACAGATGAGGGTGTGGTTACTAAAAAACTGATCAAAGAATAGGAAAGAAATCATTTATATCATTAAAGGCTGCATTTTTGATAATGCAGCCTTTTTAGTTAAAATATTACTTAAAAATGTGGTATTAGCATCATATTTTAAATATAATTGTTTTGTTTTTAAAATATTATTAATATATTTATAAGACTAAATTTTAATGATATGAAAAAACTTCTACTACTCGGCTCAATTCTGAGCCTGGTCTCGATGAATGCGCAGACCAACGTTTACAGCTATGGTTTTGATACCGCTTTCACAAATTGGACAACCTCTAATCAAAGCAGTCCGGTAACCACTTCGGTCTGGACAAAAGCAACCTATGCGACCCCTCTTACAAATCCTCTGTTCGGGAGCGGCAATACCACTACTGTTCCTGTAGGACAGGCAGGAGGCAGCAATTCTTTTGCATTGGTAAATTACACAAGCACATCAGGAGCGGGAACAATCAGCAACTGGTTATTTACAAATGCGATAGACGTAAAAGATGGAGATATCGTGAGCTTTTATTCCAGGAAGGGGACAGATGGAACGGTAGATTATCCCGATCGTCTGGAGCTGAGATATGCATTGGCAGCCGGTGCGGTTCTTCCTACAACAGGAGCTTCCGCTGTCGGATCTTTTACCAACTTAGGAGTATCTGTGAATCCAAATCTGGCATCAGGTTTTGTTTATCCTAAAACATGGACGAAATACAGCTTTACAGTTACGGGAGTAGGAGCAAATCCTGTTCCGGTAAGATTTGCCTTTAGATATTACGTTACAGACGGAGGACCAAGCGGAAGTAATTCGGATCTTATAGGAATCGATACTTTTTCTATTGACAGACCTACATTATCAACCAATGATGTTGCTTTAAGTGAAAAAAGCATATCTGTATATCCAAACCCTACAACAGATTACATATCCATCAAATCGGCAGACAAATTCAGCAATATCGAAGTTTTTGACATTGCAGGTAAAAAAGTTGAGGTAAAAGTGGAAGGAGATAAAATAAATGTAAAACATCTCAATTCCGGATCATACATCATCAGCATTGAATCCAAAGGAAATAAAATCTCTCAGAAATTCATCAAAAAATAAATTAATTCTATATTATTTTGAAAGCGCTTCGATTCGGAGCGCTTTTTTATTTGAACCAGTAAACTGACAAATGTTAGGCAATAAAAATTACTTTATTTAAAGCATTTTTGTTATTTTTAAGAACTTAAATTTGCAATAATTATGATCGATAATAAAGTAGCATACATCACAGGTGGAACCAAAGGCATCGGTTTCGGAATTGCCAAAATTTTGCTTGAAAACGGAGTTTCGGTTGCATTTTCGGGAAGAAAAAAAGAAGATGTGGAAAAAGCTGAACAGGATTTAAAGCAGATTTCTGAAAACGTTCTGGGAATTGTATCGGATGTAAAAGTTCTTGAAAACGAAGAAAAAGCGGTACAACAGGCAAAAGAGAAATTTGGCAGACTCGATTTTGTGATTGCAAATGCCGGTTTGGGAATTTTTAAGCCTGTGGATGAACTTTCTGCTGAAGAGTGGAAGGACATGATTGAAACTAATTTAACAGGTGTTTTCTATACATTAAAAGCTTCTGTGGAAGAGCTGAAAAAGACAGAAGGATATTACATCACGGTTTCAAGCTTGGCGGGAGCCAATTTCTTTGAAAACGGAACGGGCTACAATGCCTCAAAATTTGGCGTAGTAGGTTTCACACAGGCTGCAATGATCGATTTAAGAAAATACAATATCAAATCTACGGTAATTATGCCGGGTTCTGTAGCCACGCATTTCAACGGAAATATTCCTTCGGAAAAAGACGCATGGAAGATCCAGCCCGAAGATATGGGGAATCTGGTTTTGGATATTTTAAAAATGAACCCGAGAGTTTTACCGAGTAAGATCGAATTTCGGGCGACAAAACCCGCTAAATAATGACTTTAATGCATTGAATAGTAAAATAATAAGTACTATGCATGCATAATATATTTTTTATTTATATTAGCGAAACATAATTTAACTGAAATTTAAAGTTTCTTTAAATTTTATTGAAGCATAAAAAATAGTACACATGGAACCGAAAAGTTTCATCTGACCATTAAAACAATAAGAACAACATATGAAAATATTAGTTTGTATAAGTAGTGTTCCGGATACTACTTCCAAAATTAACTTTACAGCGGATAAATCTGCATTCGACAAAAACGGAATTCAGTGGGTAATTAATCCTCTTGACGAATTTGCGTTAACAAAAGCAATAAAATTACAGGAATCTCAGGGGGCAACAGTAACGGTAATCAACGTAGGAGATGTTTCTACAGAGCCTGTCGTAAGAAAAGCTTTGGCAATCGGGGCAAACGATGCCGTAAGAGTAAATCTTGATCCTAAAGACAGTTTCTCTACAGCTAAAGAAATTGCAGCAGTTGCACAAAACGGCGGATACGATTTAATCCTTTGCGGTAAAGAATCGATCGATTACAACGGAGGTTCTGTTCCGGGAATGGTCGCTCAGTTATTGAACCAGCCTTTCGTAAATGCTTCTGTAGGTTTAGAAGTAAACGGAAGCGAAGCTACTGCAGTAAGAGAAATTGAAGGAGGTAAAGAAACCATTTCTGTAAAATTACCGGCTGTAATCGCGGGTCAGAAAGGATTGGTAGACGAAAAAGACTTAATTATTCCGAACATGAGAGGAATTATGTCTGCAAGAACAAAACCTTTGCAGGTAGTTGAATCTACTTCTTCTGAGGTGAAAGTTCAGGGAGTTTCTTATGACAGCGTTCCGCCAAGAGCAGCTGTAAAACTGGTTTCTCCGGATAATTTGGATGAATTGGTAAGATTACTTCACGAAGAAGCAAAAGTAATTTAATAAGAACCAAGTAAAAAGTAAAAAGATTCAGGATAAAATTGAGGTTTTAAATACTCAAAAGTATTTCATTAACATAAAATACAATTTGCAACCTTGAATCTTGAACATTAAACCTTAAACAAATTTAAAATGGCAGTATTCGTATACGCAGAAAATATAAACGGAGTTTACAAAAAAGCAGCTTTTGAAGCAGTTTCTTATGCTAAAGCTGTTGCAGATCAGGCTGGAGATACCGTAACGGCGATCTCTGTAAACCCTACAGATTCTTCAGATCTATTGTATAAATATGGAGCATCAAACGTAATCAACATTAAAGACGAAGGTCTTAAAAGTTTCTCAGCTAAAGCTTACGCTCAGGCGGTAAGTGAAGTGGCAAACGGAAACATCATCGTTTTCCCTCACACAACAGATGCTTCTTCAATTGCCCCGATGTTGGCAGTAATGAACGGACATTCTTTAATCACAAATGTATTGGAAGCTCCTGAAAGCCTTTCTCCGTTTCAGGTGAAAAGAAGAGCTTTCTCAGGAAAAGGCTTCATGCATGCAAAAGCAGAAGGAAACGGAGTTATTGTAACGGTTTCTCAAAACGCTTTTGGAGTGAAGGAAAATGCAGTTTCAGGTTCAGAAGAAGTTAAAAATTTATCTGTTGCCAATGAAGATACCAAAGTAATCTCTCACGAGCAAAGCTCAGGAAAATTAGACCTTAAAGAAGCAGAGATCGTAGTTTCTGCAGGAAGAGGGTTAAAAGGTCCTGAAAACTGGGGAATGGTAGAAGATCTGGCAAATGTTTTAGGAGCTGCTACAGCTTGTTCAAAACCTGTTTCAGATATCGGATGGAGACCTCATACAGAACACGTAGGACAGACCGGTAAAGCAATCTCTCCCAATCTTTATATTGCAATCGGTATTTCCGGAGCAATTCAGCATTTGGCGGGAGTGAACTCTTCTAAAACAATCGTGGCTATCAACAGCGATCCTGAAGCTCCGTTCTTCAAATCTGCGGATTATGGAGTGGTAGGAGACGCTTTCCAAATTATCCCTGCATTAACAGAGAAAATTAAAGCAATTAAAGGCTAAGAGAGGTTAATTGTGAATGATCAGCCTGCTTCGTCTGTCAGTTTTAGTTATTATTTAAACTAAAAATTCACCGGCAACGCAAAATTGACTTATAAAATAAATTCACAATTCACCAATCAATAAATTCGCATATAAAAGCCCATTTCGGGCTTTTATTTTTGTCTAAAAAGTAAAAAAAACTTTGAAAAATTAATCTATATTTGTAGCTATGGATTATAAACAGTTAATTATTCGCGGGATATCGTACAGCCAGACACAATCCGGGGCGTACGCACTATTATTGGAACATGAGGAAACACATATAAAATTACCTGTTGTTATAGGGAATTTCGAGGCACAATCCATTTCTTTGGGGCTTGAGAAAGACATTCACCCGCCTCGCCCTCTTACACACGATTTATTTACAAAATTTATCGTTTCGGCAAATTACGAACTTGTATCCGTTATCATCTATCAGATTGTAGACGGCGTTTTCTTCTCAAATATCAACTTTAAAAATAAAGCTACGGAAGAAGAGCTTATCTTAGATGCAAGAACTTCCGATGCGGTAGCCATGGCGGTGCGATTTGATGCACCTATTTTTACCACCCAACAAGTGCTGAACGAAGCAGGAATTCTTCTGGAACTGGAAGATGTTTCCAAAGAAGAGCAGCCGTTTTCTGAAACGGTTCAGGTAGAAGATAACCTGAAATCTATTTCAATGGAAGAATTACAGAAATTGCTGGATGAAGCGGTAAAAGAAGAAGATTATGACACTGCTCTTGAAATTCAGGAAGAAATCAGGAGGAGGAAGAAAAAAATTGACTAAAAGAGATTATTTATACTAATTATGAATTTAAAATTACGACTGACCGTCTTGAGTTTTCTGCAGTTCTTCGTTTGGGGAGCTTGGCTGATTACGATGGCTAATTTTTGGTTCGGTACAAAACATTGGGACGGAGCGCAGTTTGGTGCTGTTTTCGGAACCATGGGAATTGCTTCCATTTTTATGCCGACCATCACCGGAATCATTGCCGACCGTTGGGTGAACGCAGAAAGGATTTTTTCAGTGTTACATATTTTATACGGTATCGTGCTTTTCATTCTGCCTCATTCGGCGGATCCCGGTTCTTTCTTCACGGTAATGCTTGTGGCGATGTGTTTTTACATGCCCACTATTGCGTTAGCCAATTCAATATCTTATACCATTCTTAAAAACAGTGAGCTGGATGTTGTGAAAGACTTTCCGCCAATCCGTGTTTGGGGAACCATCGGTTTTATTGTAGCCATGTGGATTACCAATCTTACGGGGAACAAAGCTACCGAAGGACAATTTTACATTGCCGGAGCTGTAGCCATTTTCTTAGGAATTTATGCTTTAACATTACCAAAATGTCCTCCGCAGAAATTAATAGACAAAGATGCTCCGTTATCTGAACAATTAGGTCTAAATGCCTTTAAACTGTTCAAAGATTACAAGACAGCCTTGTTTTTCCTGTTCTCCATGTTGTTAGGAGCGGCTTTACAGCTTACCAATGCTTACGGAGACGTATTCCTGAGCGAATTTGAACATTTTCCGAAATACGCAGACTCTTTCGTAGTGAAAAGATCTACCATTATTATGTCCATTTCTCAGGTTTCCGAAACCCTGTTCATTTTGGCGATTCCCTTCTTTTTAAAACGATACGGAATTAAAAAAGTAATGTTGATTTCAATGTTTGCGTGGGTTTTAAGATTCGGTTTCTTTGCTTATGGTATTCCGGAAGGATTTGGCTTAAGTTTAATCATTCTTTCATGCGTAGTTTACGGGATGGCTTTCGATTTCTTCAATATTTCGGGATCGCTTTTTGTGGAAACCACTACCGATAAAAAGATCCGTTCTTCGGCTCAGGGATTATTCATGATGATGACGAACGGTTTCGGAGCGGTTTTCGGAAGTTATGCAGCAGGCTGGGCGATTGATAAATTCTTCACCCACAAATTTACTACAGCTTCTTCACTGGCAAATTATCTTGAAACAACACCGGACAACCAGACTTTTTTAGGAATTCTGCAAAAGAGTTTCAATTCTGCGGTAAATCCGGACGGAACGTTATCTTCTATTGTAATGGTAAAAGACTGGCATAATATCTGGCTTTCTTTCGCAGCCTATGCGTTGGTTTTAGCTCTTTTATTTGCTGTTCTGTTCAGACACAAACATACCCCTATTCAGACATCAGATATCAAACATTAATTTTATCGTATTGATAACGAATATATTAAATTGCACTTTCAGAAAAAGTGCAATTTTTTTTGATATTCAGGCAACCCTTTCAAAAATATCTCGTCTTATAAACAGAAACTAATTAATGAAGAATTTAGAAGAGAATTTTAAACTGGCAAAAAAGCAGGATCGGAGAGGGCAGAAAGCTCTGTACGAAATGTTTTCGGCGAAAATGCTTGCCATAGCAAATTCTTATGTGAATAACCTTCATGATGCGGAAGATATTTTAATGAATTCTTTTTTCACTTGTTTTTCAAAAATAGAGGAATGCAGAGAATGGAAAAGCTTTCAGTTCTGGCTGAGGAAAATCGTAGTGAATAACTCGATTAATTTTATCAGGAAAAACAGAAATATCCTTTACACGGATGTTGAGATCAGCGAAATCGGAAATGTTGAGGAAAACTGGGAAGAAGAAATGGAGGAGCTTAATATGGAGGAAATTTTTTCAAAAATGCCCGATGGATACCGATTGATTTTCAACCTCTATGTTTTTGAAGAAAAAAAGCATCATGAAATAGCAGAAATACTGAATATTTCTGAAGGCACCAGCAAAAGCCAGCTGAGCAAATCTAAAAAATGGATTGCAGATTTTTTAAAACAGAAGCAAAATGAAAAACAATACGTTAAATAATTTAAAATCCGAGTACGAGAAGCTTGAAATAAAGCCTTCCGCCAATCTTTGGGACAGATTGGATCAGAAGCTGGATGAAAAGCCTGAAAATGCTTCAAAACAGTCTTCCGGATGGTGGAAATATGCAGCCATTATCTTGTTGATGATTTCTGTAGGAACAATTATTTATTTTAAAAACAAAAATAACTTTGACCATCAAAAAACCGACTATATTGTAAAACAGCGTCTTGAAAATGCGGTAAATCCAATAAATCCGGAATTTGAAAAACAATCTGTCGCTTCTGAGGAACAAAAAAACATTCAGGAAAATACGGTAAAAGCTGTTTTAAAAAATCCGGAAACAAATTCGGCTGAGGTTTTAAATTTAAAAAAAGAAGTTAAAATTCAAAAAATTTCGAGTCCTGCAATTGAAGAAATTGCAGTTACGCAACAGAGAACTATCGACATTAACCCCGACAAAATTAAAAGCGAAAATATAATTTTTCCCGCGATTGCCGAAGCAAAGAAAACAAAATCAGGCTATATTAATGCTGATGAACTGCTTATGGGAAGAGAATTTGATAAAACCAGAGAAGAAGCGAAAAAAGATGATCGCAAATTCGGAGTTTTTAATATCAATAAAGTCTTTCAGAAAGTGGATAATGTAACGGTTCTTGGCGTAACCGTCTACACCGACACGAAATAGATTCTAATACTTTAAAATAAAAATTACTGTTCTTTTTTATGAACAGCGGTAAAATATTGTCTAAAAAATAAAAGAAAATACATGAAAACTAAATTTGCCTTAATGACTGCTCTTTTTGCTTTTTCCTACGCCTTTTCACAGGAAGTAAGACCGGAATTACGAAGCTATTCTAAAAAAGTGGACAGCATTGTAGTCTCAGAAAAGTCTAAAATGAATCTGGAGCTGGATGATCTGGATAAAAACTACAGAGAAAACAAAATAAGCGCTGATGAAAAGCAGAAGCAGAGAACGGAAATCGCGATGAAATACGAAGAAATCATCAACGAAAAAATAAACAGCCAGAAAGAAGAGCTGGAAAATGCAACCAAAGGAATTGTAAAAGATGTTGTAATGGGAAGATCCGGAAAACAGTCTATTGAACTTTTAGCACAAAATAATGCGCTTCTCACGCTGAACACCTCCGGTAATAAAACCAAAAAAGACCTTTTACGCACGACAGATTTTAACATCGGTTTCGGTTTCATGAATCTTACAAAATCATCCTCTTCCCTTGCAATAGGCAATAAAGAATCCGGAATACGAGCAGGAAATTCCATGTCTTCACAAATGGAATTGAGAATGACGAGACAGATTGGCTCTCTGGTTTCTCCTGTATTTTACCGTATCGGTTTTGGATATCGGTCAGATTCTTTCTCACCAAAAAAAACAACAATTTTCACTCAGGATAAAAATGAACTCTCTATTTCGGATTTTAATACTTTCGCCGAAGGAAATTTAAAAAAATCATATCTCAAAAATCACTATTTTCTGGTTCCGATTGATTTTGTATTTGTCTTAAATCCTAAATATACTGTAGAAAACAATGAAAAAATGCTGGATAATTCCAAAGGAAATTTCAGAATCAGTGCAGGCGTTTACGGAGGCGTAAGATTTCTTACCCAAAACTATATCATTTACAAGAATGAAGAGAACAATCGCGTAAAATACAGAGAAAACATTCCGGATGCTGTTAATGCTTTTCTTTTTGGAGGCAAATTGTCTTTAGGATACGGTCCGCTTAATATTTTCGTGAAAAAAGATTTCACACCCATATTTAACGATCAGGCGAAAATTAATAACAAATATGGCGTTCAGATAGGATTGGAGCTGTTATATATCAATTTTTAATATGAATTTTCATCATAGAAAAACACACTTTTTGGAGTGTGTTTTTTTTTGTATTTTGGCACTTTAAGAAATATGAAAAATATTCAGTTATTAGGATTGGTGTTGGTGGTTGCAGGAAGTTTTCTGCCGCTTGTTCACGTTCCGGTTATCGGGAACTGGAACTATTGGAAGCTCGATCATTCTCTGGCAGTAATCTGTTGGATACTTTCCGCAGGAGCGCTGTTCGGAATAGCCAACAACAAGGCAAAAGTTTCGAAGATTTTTGGAGTTCTCTTAGTCGTCCTGTTTATTTTTACACTCATCGCTGTAAAACTTCAGGCTTCAGATTACTTCAGCTTTATGCCGTTTAAATCGTGGCAGGATAAACTTGCGGGAATAGTTAAGTTAAAATGGGGCTGGATATTAGAATTTTTAGGAGCATTCATCATCATTTTGGTTAAAAATAATAAAGTAAAAGCATAATTCACGTATGAATTTTTTAAAAATATTTTCGATCGGAGTATTTTTTCTTGGTGCATCTTACGCGAATGCACAGACGAAAGAAACAGCAAAAAAGAAACCTGTTGATAACCCTCCAAAATGTGCCAACATCAAAGAAGGTAAATTTTTCAGAATGAATTATCCGCCCAATCTTTGGTACATGACCGTAAAAGATAATATACAGACCGAATATTATAACGACGGTAAAGATTTTATAAAATTATCCATGGTTTTTGTAGGAGACTGCGATTATAAATTAGTCGTTGTTGAAAAAAGCGAAAAAGAACATCCTATAAAAATAGGAGATGTCTTAAGCAATAAAGTTCTTGCCACGCAGGATGATTATCTGAAAATTCAGTCGAAATTCGAGAACGATACCTACGATTTTGTGATGGTAAAAGCGAAAGAAAACAAAAAATAAACAGACGAATCATCCGGTTCGGCTTCAACTAAACGTAAAAAATAGAATTATAAAAAATGAAAGAAGTATTCATCGTTTCCGCAGTAAGAACTCCGATGGGAAGTTTTTTGGGAAGTTTATCAGCAGTTCCTGCAACTAAACTGGGAGCAGTTGCTGTAAAAGGAGCATTAGACAAAATCGGTTTGGATCCTAAACAGGTTCAGGAAATCTACATGGGGAACGTTCTACAGGCGGGAGAAGGACAGGCTCCGGCGCGTCAGGTAGCTTTAGGAGCAGGACTTTCTAACGAAACGCCTTCTACTACGGTAAATAAAGTTTGTGCATCCGGAATGAAAGCGGTTTCTATGGCGGCACAGGCAATTAAAGCAGGAGATGCAGACGTAATTGTTGCAGGAGGTATGGAAAACATGTCTTCAGTTCCTCATTACTATAACGCAAGAAATGCGGCAAAGTTGGGCGATGTAAAAATGCAGGACGGAATGGTTCTGGACGGACTTACAGACGTTTACAACAAAGTTCACATGGGAGTTTGTGCAGAAAAATGTGCAACAGATTACAGCATTTCAAGAGAAGAGCAGGATAATTTCGCAATAGAATCTTACAAAAGAGCGGCAAAAGCCTGGTCTGAAGGTAAATTCGCTGATGAGGTTGTTCCTGTGGAAATTCCTCAGAGAAAAGGAGATCCAATTGTTTTTGCAGAAGATGAAGAATATAAAGCCGTAAATTTCGACAGAATTCCTACACTTCCTACAGTTTTCAAAAAAGAAGAAGGAACGGTAACGGCAGCAAACGCTTCTACACTAAACGACGGAGCTTCTGCTTTAATCCTTGTTTCTAAAGAAAAAATGGAGGAACTGGGACTTAAGCCTTTGGCAAGAATCGTTTCTTACGCAGATGCAGCACAGGCTCCTGAAGATTTTACAACAGCACCTTCAAAAGCTTTACCCATTGCGCTTAAAAAAGCAGGTTTAGAGCTTACAGACATCGATTTCTTCGAATTCAATGAAGCTTTCTCTGTTGTAGGTTTGGCAAACAACAAAATCTTAGGATTGGATGCTTCTAAAGTAAATGTGAACGGTGGAGCTGTGGCAATTGGTCACCCTCTTGGAAGTTCAGGATCAAGAATCATTGTTACTCTCATCAACGTTTTGAAGCAGAATAACGGTAAATATGGTGCCGCTGCAATCTGTAACGGAGGTGGCGGAGCTTCTGCAATCGTTATCGAAAATATTCAATAATCATTGATATTGATACATTCAGAATCCGGAAGTTTTACTTTCGGATTTTTTTTTGGAGCTTTTTCCCGCTTTCCGCACTCGCTATTTTGGGATTCGGCGGCGGCTTTTGCCGCCGCCGAATCCCAAAATGAGCTCAGACAAAGCTGCAATCGGGGCTAAAACTACAGACATCTACAGAAATTAATGCTAAAATTCATTTGAAAGTTAAAAAACTTTTAAAAATCAAACTCAATCAAAAAAATACAATGCCTAATTGATGTAGAACGTTTTTTCGTCCGAAAAATAGTCAGACACAACAGGAATCATTTCGGATAAATTGCGCATGAGGAAAAACCATTTTACACACTCCAACTTTAACGGAATAATAAAATTTCCTCCAAACAAAATAAAAACCTCCGAATATTCAGCGGTTTTGCTATTTTTGTGTTTATTAATATTTATTTGAAATGTCTGAAATTGAGAATCTGCAAACTCAAAATATAAAGAATAATCCAAAGATCATGAAAGCCTGGGCGGTTTATGACTGGGCAAACTCCGTTTATTCTTTGGTAATTACCTCTACTATTTTCCCTATTTACTATTCTATTCTTACCACAGCGTACGAAAAAAAAGAATATGTGGCGGCAACAAAATCCTGGATTGATGTCCCTGTAAGACACATGATTAAGATCTTTGGAAAAGAATATCAACCCGATGCCGTGTACGGATATTCCTTAACGATTTCCTTCTTTATAGTAGTTTTATTATCTCCGTTTCTATCCTCTTTGGCAGATACAATCGGGAACAAAAAATCCTTCCTTCAGTTCTTCTGCTATTTAGGCGCTACCTCCTGCATGGGATTGGCAATGTTTACCGGAATGCACAACGTATTCTTAGGATTACTCTTCAGCATTACCGCAAGTGTCGGATTTTGGGGAAGTCTGGTGTTTTACAACTCCTTTTTACCGGATATTGCGACAAGAGACAAACAGGATGCACTTTCCGCAAAAGGATATGTTTACGGATATATCGGCTCGGTAGTTTTGGTGATCATCTGTTTGCTTTTAATTCAGGTTTTTGCAAAAGGCGCTGCACAACAGTTGCTTTTCACAAGAATCAGCTTTTTATTAACAGGAGCTTGGTGGTTCGGTTTTTCTCAGTATACCTTCAAACATTTGCCTCAGTTCGGTGATGTGAAAGAAAAACTTCCGAAAGACTTAGTCCTTTTAAACTATAAAAACATCTTCAAAAGACATAAAGAACAGGGTGGATTCTTCGAAGTTTTAAAAGACAATTTAAGCTTCTATAAAGATATTGCCAAAGAAAGCTTTCATGAATTATTTAAAGTAGGAAAAGGTCTTTTCAAGGATAGAAACCTGAAATTTTTCCTTTCCAGCTTCTTTTTTTACAGTGTAGGAATGCAGACCATTTTCCTGATGGCAACTCTGTTCGGGAAAAGTGAGATCAATCTTCCTCAGGATAAACTCATCGGAACACTTTTGGTCATTCAGATTGAAGCCATCATCGGAGCCGTACTATTCTCAAGATTATCCAGAAAAATCGGAAACAAAAATGTCATCACCATTGCTATTATTCTTTGGATCGTTGCCTGCATCTGGGCATATTTCCTTAACAAAGAAAATCCTACAGTAGAGTATCAGTTTTATGGCGTAGCTGCTGTAGTTGGTTTGGTAATGGGAGGACTTCAGGCAATGTCCAGATCTACCTATTCCAAACTTTTACCGGAAAACTCAATGGAAAACACAACGTTTTTCAGTTTTTACGATGTTCTGGAAAAAATTGCCATCATTGTGGGAACATTTGTTTTTGCTTTATTTATCGACAAATACGATTCTTTAAGAGCCATTTTTGCTAAAATTGATGTTACGCTGCCTTCTGCTTCAGGAATGAGGTTCGCAGCATTTTCAATGGCATTGTTTTTCTTTGTAGGATTAATTTTAATACGATTTTTGAAACTCAATACCCAGAAAAAATAATTGAAATTATATTTTAAAAAAACTTAAGGCGCTGATAAAGCGTCTTTTTTATTTAATCATCATGAGAAATTATATATTTTATGGTATAATTAAATTTTTCATTACTTTTAACAATTAAAAAATGTGAAAATATTATTATTTATTCACTGTGTTTTGGTTTTTTTTGTTTATTTGCAAATCTAATAAGTCGTTAAAATGATTAAGAAATTTCTAACTCTCTGTATTTTGCAGTCTGCGGTTTTTGGCTTCTCCCAAAACATGAGACCTGTAGCCCAAAAAGTCTCGGAATACCATACCCAAAAGAAGAACTTTGAAAAGTTCGATTTATTCACCATCAAGAAAAATTCAGAAAAACTTGCCGAATACAAAAGAGCGGCAACCGATATTTCTGTGCTGAATATCGATTCTAAACAGCTCAAAAAGTTAGTACACGAAAAACCTGAATATCTTGAAATTTCTTTTCCTTTCAATGAGAAGCTAATTACTTTGGAATTGTATAAAAATCAGATATTTACAAACGATTTTAAAGTAACTACCAACAAAGGCGAAATCGTAGATTATACACCCGGAGCGTATTATCAGGGAATTGTAAAAGGAGACAATCAATCCGTGGTCGCGTTCAGCTTTTTTGAAGATGATGTGGTAGGAGTAGCTTCCACCCCCGAACTGGGAAATGTAATTCTCGGAAAAGTTAAAAATTCTACAGACTTTGTAAGCTATTCAGATTCAAAACTTACAGGATTAAATCCTTTTGTCTGCGGCGTGGATGAATTAACGGATAATCACAATCAAAAAATATCTTTCGATCCGGATGCAAAGAAAACAACAGGAAAGGTCATGACGCAAAACTGTGTAAGAATTTATTACGAAGTTTGCTACACACCTTACACAAACAACGGATCTAATACAACAACCACAGCGAATTGGTTAACCGCAATTCATAACAATATCTCAACGCTTTACAGCAATGATGATATCAAAATCGCTTTAAACGAAATTTATGTGTGGACAACGGCAGATCCTTACACCGGAACACCGAATGCAAATCTGGCAAGTTTCAGAACCAACCGACAGACTTTTAACGGAGATCTGGCTCATTTGGTCAATCAGCCTTCTACAACAAGTGTAGCTTACATCAATTCTCTTTGTACAACGAGCAGACACGCATATTCCGGAGCTTCACAGACTTACAATAATGTTCCTGTCTATTCCTGGACCATCGAAGCGATGACTCACGAAATGGGGCACAGTTTAGGTTCGCCTCACACTCATGCATGTGCGTGGAACGGAAATTCAACAGCAATCGACGGGTGCGGAACGCAGGCTGGTTATCCTGAAGGAACCTGCGCCACAGGACCCATTCCTTCTTCTACAGTGAAAGGAACCATCATGAGCTACTGTCACTTAGTTTCAGGAGTAGGAATTAATTTTGCAAACGGTTTCGGTCCTCAACCGGCAGCTTTGATCAGAAATACAGTGGAATCCAAACCTTGTTTAGGAATGAATTGTACAACGGCATGTTCTACAACGGTGACTTCACTTTCTGTTTCCAACATTACACAGATTTCAGCAAACGCAGCATTTACCGATGCCACTTCTGCTTCCTGGAAATACAGGCTGACGAAATATGACGGAACAGTAGTTTCCAGCGGAACGACTTACACACAATCCTTAAGCATGGCAAATCTTCAGCCCGCAACCTATTATCTTTTATCAGTAGGAACAGACTGTTCTGCGGGTTACCAGAGAACACAGATGTTTTTAACAGATGGAGACTGGTGCGACGGAGCGCAGTTTACAGATACAGGAGGAACCACTTCCAACTACGGAGACAGCCAGACTATTGTGAAAACTTTTTACCCAAGTTCAGGAGCTTTAACGATGAATTTTACAGAATTCGGTCTTGAGCAGGATTATGATTTTATGTATATTTATAACGGTCCTTCTACAAGTTCTCCTTTGTTTGCGAATGGAAATGGTTTAACTGGAATTGCTTTACCGGGAACATTTACGTCTACCCATCCTTCCGGTGCAATTACGGTAAGATTCGTGTCTGATCCTGCAGTAAATGATATTGGCTGGAAAGCAAACTTCTCCTGTGCGGTTTTGGCGGTGGAAGATGTAAATACGAAAGACAATACTGTCAATATTTATCCGAACCCGGCAAGAAACATCATTACAATTTCTTCAAAAGATGCTTTAAAATCATTCAAGATTTATGATGAAGCAGGAAGATTAATAAAATCTGAATCTTCATTAAAAGGTAATAAACATGACGTTACTATTTCTTCCATGCAGACAGGAAACTATGTGGTAACGGTAGAAACAGAAAAACAGAAAATTACCAAAAAGCTGATTAAGCAGTAATTTTAAGCTTCTTCATTCTTTAATAATAAACTGCAGACAGACAGTTTTTAAACATAATGTAAAAAAGCCTGATTTTTTCAGGCTTTTTTTGTATATTTATAGTAATAGGAATCCTGATTTTAGATTTAATTAAAATTTAAGAATATTTTGCTGTTAAAATTTGTTAGAATTCGGCGCGGGATTTGCTTATATTCACTAGAATAGTATTAAATTTGCAAAAAAAATTTATTTAAATAAATGACAAACCCATTATTTTACGCAAAAATTCTTTTGTTCGGAGAATACGGAATCATAGAAGATTCCCAAGGTTTGACATTACCTTATAGCTTCTATAAAGGTACCCTCAAGTTCTCTTCACTGGATTCCGAATTTGAAAAAAAATCCAATGATCATCTTAAAAAATACGCAGACTATCTACAGAATTTAGCACTTCCTGAAACTTTTGAGCTTAATGTTTCAAAGTTTAAAGAAGAAATTTCTGAAGGATTATTCTTCGACAGCAATATTCCTCAGGGATATGGAGTAGGAAGTTCCGGTGCTTTGGTTGCCGCAATTTTCGAAAGATATTCTATTTCCAAGCACGAACCTGATAATATTTCTAAAGACGAACTGAAAAGTCTAAGAACAGTTTTTGGCTTAATGGAAAGTTATTTCCATGGGAAAAGTTCAGGAATCGATCCCCTGATCTGTTACATGAATCTTCCGATTCTTATCGAAAGCAAAGAAAGTGTGGATAAAGTGGCAATTCCGGAAAGCGAAGCCGGAAAAGGGGCTATTTTCTTAATTGACTCCGGAATGACGGGCGAAACAGGACCGATGGTTCAGATTTTCTTTGAAAAAATGAAGACCGAAGGTTTCAGAAAGACTCTGAAAGAAGAATTTATCCGTTACAACAATGCTTGTATTGATGCATTCCTTAAAAAAGACATGAATCCGTTTTTCAGAAATCTGAAAAAACTTTCTCACTGGGCGTATGAACATTTCCGTCCGATGATTCCTGAAAGTTTATTTAATGTCTGGAAAAAAGGGCTGGATTCCAATGCATATTATTTAAAACTCTGCGGAAGCGGCGGAGGTGGTTATATTTTAGGTTTCACCAAAGATTACGAAAAAGCAGAAAAAATGCTTGATGGCTTCCATAAAGAAGTGATTTACAGATTCTAAAAATTGTTGTGAATGAATTCTGAAAAAGAAACTTTCCAACAGAGAAATTATATTCAAAAATCTTTTTTTTACAGATTTTCACAATTCGTGGGCTTTCTTTTGGGAGCTCGCTTTTTTGTTGCTGTTCTGCTCACTTTTGCCTTATACGTTTCAACATTTTTCCTGTTTAATCAGGATGAAAATTTCAGAAAATTTGTCTTCGATTTTAAAGTTCACGGCATTATTTTCTGCACCGTTTTGACGATTTTGGCAGGAGGAATTATCAATCAGTTTTATGATTTTGAGAAAGATCATGTGGTAAAACCTTTCAGAACGAGGATTCAAAGCTTCATTAAGCAGAAATATTTTCTTTACGCTTACCTCTTTTTAAGTGTAATTTCTTTGGGAGTTGCCTGGATGATTTCGCATAATGTTTTTGCGTTTTTTGTAGTTTATCAGTTCTTTATGTGGTTTTACAGCCATAAACTCAGCCGGATTTTAATATTAAACAATCTTACTTTTGTAAGCCTTACGTTGTATCCTTTTTTCGGAATGATGGTGTATTATGAAACCTTTTCGAAGAAAGTTTTACTCATGGCGGTTTTTCTTTTTCTGATTCTTTTATGCATTGATATTGTAAAAGATACGTTAACAAAAAGCGTTGATAAAGCGTTTGGATACACAACAATTCCCAATTATTTTAAAAGCAGGAATACCAAAACAATTATCGTTTCTCTGCTCATCATTACCATGGCAGTATCCATGAAGCTGATCATGAAAACAGGAATTGCAGGATTCATGGCGTATTATTTTACTGCCGGATTATTTATTTTCATCCTTTGTGTTCACCTTATTTTAAATCATACAAGAAAAAGCAATTTCGTCACGCTTAATATTCTCAGAATTTGGGTTTTTATTGGGATAATCGCAATGCTTCTGAACGGGCTGGAAGGTAAATTATAAAAAATTTTCTTTATAAAACCTGATCCTTTTCTTACCTTTGCAGAACCTTAAATTTATAAAAAGTAATGCCCATTTTTAACGATACTAAAGTCGCATTTGCGGATAAATCCGATGCACAGTTAAGAAAAGCGTATTGGATGTTCAAAATGATTGAGCAGCCTTCTCTTACAAAAATTGGAACTTCTGTTCTTAATTTCACCGTTCATAATAGTTTTCCTTTCGTTACCGGAATTGTAAAAAACACTTTGTTTGAGCAGTTTTGCGGAGGTGAAACCCGTGAAGAAAGTATGAAGGTAGTGAAACAACTGTTCAGAAGAGGAGTCGGAAGTATTTTTGATTATTCTATTGAAGGTAAGGAAGACGAAGAAACTTTTGATGCGGTTTGCAAAGAGATCAAAGATATCGTAAGATTTTCTGTAGGAAATCCGGCAATTCCGTTTATCGTTTTTAAACCTACAGCTTTTGGAAGAATTGATTTGTACGAGGCTGTCGGAAAAAATGCTGAACTCACAACAAGCCAGAAAGAAGAATGGGATAGAGTGGTAAAAAGGTTTGATGAAGTCTGTAAACTTTGCCACGAACACGACAAAAAAGTAATGGTGGATGCCGAAGAAACCTGGATGCAGGATGCAGCAGACCATCTTTGCGAAGAGATGATGGAGAAATACAATCAGGAAAAACCGATTGTATGGAATACCATTCAGATGTACAGAACCGGAAGATTGGAGTATATGGAAGCGCATCTTCAGCGCGCGAGAGAAAAAGGTTATTTTATCGGGTATAAAATCGTTCGTGGAGCCTACATGGAAAAAGAAAGAGCAAGAGCCGCAGAAAAAGGCTATGCAGATCCTATTCAGCCGACAAAAGATGCTTCCGATAAAAATTACAATGCAGGAATTGATTTCGTTATGAATCATTTAGACAAAGTTTCGGCATTTTTCGGAACCCACAATGAAATTTCTTCAGAGCTTGTCATGGATAAAATGAAAGCGAAAGGACTGGAAAACGGAAATCCTCATATCTATTTCGGGCAGCTTTACGGAATGAGCGACAATATTACGTTCTATCTCTCAGATAAAGGCTATAATGCGGCAAAATACCTTCCTTACGGACCTGTAAAAGACGTTGTGCCTTATCTTACCAGAAGAGCGCAGGAAAATACTTCCGTTGCAGGACAAACAGGTCGAGAACTAGGGTTGATCAAAAAAGAACTCGAAAGAAGAAAAGCAAGCAGATAAATTCTAAAAATAAATGCTAAGCCTCACAAAAATATTGTGAGGCTTTTTTATGATCGAAATATAAGGTGATTGAAATTTTGAAAATTGAACGGTTTCAAAGTCATTTAAGGTTCAAAACTTTCGAATTTTCCGTTTTCGTAGAAGATGACAATTCGTTTAATTTTATTTTGCTGATTTTCAATAGCTTGAGCAATAATTTCATCATTGCTTTTTTCTAATCGCTGAGAATCCGATATTTTCTCGTGAGCTTTATTTTGATCCGATATAAACGATTCCTGACGATCCATTTTTGGCGGCTCTATTTCTGTTTCTTCACTGCCAAAACTTTCATCATTATTTACCATCGTAAAAAGATCGGGGAGAGAAGCTGTTCTTGGTTTCTCTTCTTCATAGCTTTCTTCTTCCAGTTCAGGAATGTCCGAGTTGGGAAGCTCAGATTTCAGCATTTCACCTTCTCCGGTAATTAGCCAGTCCCAAAGAATTTCAGGAAAGCGGGATTTTATTTTAATGATAAACTCAAGCGACGGCTTATTTCTTCCGGACGTTATGTGCGAAATAGAAGATCGCTGTACTTCAATTTCATCTGCAAACTCCGAAGAAGAAAGATTAGAATATTCGATAACTTTTGAAATTCTCTCGTTTAGACTCATAAAACCATTCTTAAAACGTGTTACAAATGTAAATAAATAAATTTACAAATGCAAATTATGATAATAAACAAATGTAAATTAAAGCAAAATACATTTGTAAATTCAATAAACATCTAAAAATCAGCATTATAATTAATAGATAAAAATCCAATTCTGAATTTTACAAAAGTTTATCCACAGTTAAATCATTAAAATCAATAAAATTTTGCTGAAAACGTCGATAACTTATTGATAAGTTATGTTCATATAAACACCATTATTGATGTAATAAACATAATTTTGTTGCGGTTTAATACACTGTATCATCAAATACAGATAATGTACTTAAAATAACAGATAAATGCTTTATAATAGGGTAAAATGAACGTTTTACTTTTGTAAAATATAGCTTTCAAATGCATTTGGACTGGGTTTTGTATTATTTTAATGTAAAATATGGTTATTGATCTTTTTTAAGATTTACCAGATTAAATTTCTGAAATTAAAACAGAAATAATTTAGTAGAAGACTGTATATTCCGATGGTTTACATTTGTATACAGTGTTTTATTCAAAGTTTTCAACAATAGTTTTGTTTAACAAATTTTCTCATATTTCTTTAAAACAAGGACTTTTACTACTTAAAGTAACATTCAAATACTTATTTAATTAAAC
>NZ_QEHP01000020.1:0-34919 GCF_003094695.1 Chryseobacterium sp. HMWF035
TCCTTTTACAAGAGTGGCATATACCTATTTTTAAAGCAGAATTTAAATATATAAAAGAATGAATAAAACTTTTAGTGATAATTATTTCCTAAATTCTATATATGATAAAGTTTTGTATTTTATACATCACTAATGTATGAATAATTTTAATAGTACAAAAGATTTTAATGATATTTTTATCATAAATTTTTATGGATAAATTTTTCCTAAATAAAATAATTTATTTTCTATTGATTCATTAATTCATTTGATTGATATTCAAATGTTTATTTTTAGAATTTCTACATCCTGAAATACTCGTCCGATTGATGAGAAATTGCCGGAATTATTTGTTTTCTAGAATAATTCATTAATTTTTATTCAATATTTAGTGATTTGTAATGATTCTATTTCCCCAAAAAGGTGGTCTGAATTCCATTCTGAATTGTTTTAGAATAATTTTTTTTAGACAATAAAAAAAGCTTCTCGTTTCAGGAAGTTGATCTGTAAGAAAAACAATAACTATTCTTTATAATTGCTTTTTCCTTTGAATTCATGATAAGAATCTTTGATGTGTTTAAGCTGCTCCGAAACAATTTCCCTGCTTTTTTCGCTCAGTGTTCCGGTGTCAATTGCGTTCTGATAAGCATCAATCGCTGCTTTTTCGCCAAAAATTACATTTTCAATCGTAGATTCTTCCGTATTTCCGATGGTAAAAGAGTTTTTGATGTCAATCCACGTTCTGTGGAGCGTTCCGGCAACAGACGGTGAATCATTTGCTTCTCTTCCATTTTCAGTGATGAGATCAATGAGTTCGTTTTTCATGACTTTCGAAAGAGAATTCATTCTCGCGTATTCCGATTTCACGTCGGGATAGCTTTCCCAGATTTTACCTTCCACTTTTGCAAAGCCTTTTATTCTGTCATTTGTAATGTGTACAAGATCATTCAAAAGATCGATTTCCTCCTGATTTTTCATATTATTTTATTATTGGTGTGCTGAAAGCTGTACAAGAATTATACCTTATAGATTCTGCAATAATTCAGTTTTAATTAAAATACGACCTCATAAAACAAAATTATATTGTTGTATTTTTGTTTTAAATCTTAAACGATTAAATTATTAAACTTCAATGAACACCCAAAATCACAACATTAAAGCCGTCTTTTTCGATATAGACGGAACATTATTAAGCTTTAAAACAGGAAAAGTCCCAGATTCTACCCAAAATGCTCTTCAAAAGTTAAGAGAAAAAGGAATAAAAGTTATTATCGCAACAGGAAGATCCATCAATTCCTTACATCATATCGATCATCTGAAGTTTGACGGTTTCATCACCTTTAACGGATCGTATTGTGTTACAGCCTCAAACAAGCTTATTTCCAGACATACAATAGATCCTTCCGACATTAAAAGTCTGATTCTTTATGCCAAAAATTTTCCGCTGAGCTATTCTTTAATGTATGAAGATAAAGTAGAAATAAACGATGCAACACCTGAAGTTGTGGGAATGTATTCTCATATCAACATTCCTGTTCCGCCGATTCATGATAAAGAAAATATTGATATTGAAAATGTAATTCAGGCAAATATTTTTCTGAAACCGGAAGCCGAAGCCGAATTTATGAAAAAAGTAATGCCCAAAAGTATATCTTCAAGATGGACTCCCCTTTTTGCCGATGTAAATCCCGGAGGAATAAGCAAACAAACAGGAATCGAAAATTTCTGTAAATATTTTGATATAGACGTTTCAGAAACGATGTCTTTCGGAGATGGAGGAAATGATATTTCTATGTTAAAATTTACAAAAATCGGCATCGCCATGGGAAATGCGAACGACAGCGTAAAAGAAGTTGCAGATTACGTAACCGAAGATGTTGATAATCATGGAATTGAAAAAGCATTAATTCATTTCGGTCTGCTGGATTAAAAAGCTTTTATTTAAGTTTTTTTACAGCCAATTATTCACTTTTCATAATTTGTGGTATATATTTTTAAGCTGTTTTTAAGAAAAAGGCATAATATGTGTATTTACTTTATCAAATCACTTAAAAATTTTAGTTATGAGAAGTTTATTATGGTTAGTCGCAGTCATTTGTATTGTGGTATGGCTTTTAGGAATGTTAGGAATCGTTCCGGGAATGAGTACAGGATATTTAGTTCACGTATTGCTGGTTATTGCAATCATTGTGGTACTGTATAATCTGATATCCGGTCGAAAGCCTCTCGATTAGACCGTCGTATAAAAGAAATAAAAGCCGGAAACGGGAATTTTCATATTCCTGATTCCGGCTTTTTTTATTTTGAATGAATAATTTTTACCTTAGAATTATTCATAATTTTTTTAAATATTACTTAGAAGCCGGCTTTGAAGCAGTTCCTGTAGCTCCCAGTTTAGACTTTACCGTCGGAGTAATATCTTCTCCTCCGTCCATATAAGCAACCTGGCTGTTTCCCTGAGAAGGCGCAATATCAAACACATAAGCCAATCCTTTTTCTTTTGCTACCGTAGCAATCATTGCGCTTACTTTTTTCTGAATCGGTGTAAATAATTCCGTCTGCTTTTTAGAAATTTCCTGTGCTGCTTTAGTTCTGGAAGTTTCAATATCTTTACCTAAAGTCTGCAATTCTGTCTGAGCTGCTGTTAATTCTTTAATTACAGTCTCTTTGTTTGCCTCACTTATCGTTTTTTCTTTATCCTGAGCCGCTTTTAATTTTGTCTGATAGGAAGTGATCATTTTATCAATCTCACCCTGCTTTGTTTTGGTGAAAGTATCTAATGAACCTTCTGCTGTTTTAGCTTCCGGAAGATTGGTAAAAATATCATCCGAATTTACATGCCCGATTTTTTGCTGTGCGCTTACCATGTTAGACGTAAGGAAAAGTCCTGCCGCTATAGAAAATGTTGTGATAAACTTTTTCATCTTTATTTAAATTTTTATTTTTCGGTTTTTAAAATTCAGCAAATATAATAAATATAACTATATTGGTAGTGATATTTAAAATAAAGTTACATGAATTTCCATCATGGTAAATAACAAAACCTCCCGAAAAGAGAGGTTTTATATAGAGTAAATTGATGAAGGCTGTATTAATTCGGGATCTGTGCTTTTTCGTAAATTAACCCTTCCGATTGCAATTCTTTCCAGAAATCCGAAGGAATTTGTTTATGCAGAGCTTTTACATTATCTTCCACCTGTTCCGGTTTGCTCGCTCCGGGAATAATGGATGCAAATTCATCGGCTGCCAAAACAAACTGCAACGCGGCGTGGGTAATGTTGGTATTGTATCTTCTGGCAATTTCATCAATCTTTTCACGTTTTTCTTTCATTCCTTTCGGGATAACATCCTTATAGTTGTAACGATCTCTCCCATTGATAAAACCTGAATTATAACCTGCGCCGGAAACCAGCTTTACTCCGGCTTTTCTTACGGCAGGAAGCAATCGGTCGACCGCATCTTCATGTTCCAGAATAGAATATTGCGTTGCCGAAAGACAAATATCCGGATCTGCGGAATCCAGACAGTCTAAAATCGGCTCAATTTTATTCACGCCCATTCCCCATGCTTTAATGACGCCCTGATCTCTCAGTTCTGATAAAACTTTAAACGCTCCTTCTCTCGCCTGCTTCAAAAAATACGGATAGCGGTCTCCTACCTGATCTTCAGACAAATCATGCACGTAAACAATATCAATATGGCTCAGACGTGTTCTTTCAAGGCTTTCTTCAATAGATCTTTTAATGGCATCTGCCGTGTAATTATGTTCAAAATCATAATGTAAAGGTGCTTTCCACATGGTTGGCGGAACTTCGTCTTCGGGAACTTCCACAAATAAACGCCCGACTTTGGTAGACAGTACAAACTCATCTCTGTTTTGCCCGTGAAGAAAATTTCCGAATCGTCTTTCACTTTTTGTTAGTCCATACCACGGCGACGTATCGTAATATCGTATCCCGAGATCCCATGCTTTCTGCAAAACTTCATAAGATTCGCCGTCTGTTAATTTATCAAAGGCTGTTCCGATGGCTACTCCCCCTAATCCGAGTCTGTGTTTTTCATTTAAAACATCTGCTTTCATATGGTAATATTTAAAAATTTGGTTGCTCTAAAGGATACAAACATCGTGCAGATAATATTTAATCATAAATCTTTATGTATAAATATCACACATCTTGCATTTGGCTTTATTATTGAATAAAATACGGTACCATTTTCAATCACACATACATATGAAAAAGCACATCGTAATCGTAGGAGGAGGTTTTGCAGGAATTAATCTTATAAAATCTTTGGTTAATGACAAAAGATTCAGAATTACTTTAGTCGATAAAAACAATTATCACTTTTTCCGCCACTGATTTATCAGGTTGCCACATCGTTTATTGAGGCTTCAAACATCAGTTATCCCTTCAGAAAGCTGCTTTCCAATTATAAAAATGTAAATTTCCACATGGGAAATCTTGTAAAAGCAGATCATGAAAATAATATTCTTGAAACCGACACGGGAAATCTTCATTATGATTATCTGGTTCTTGCATTAGGAACGGAATCCAATTTTTTCGGCATGGAAAATGTGAAAAAATGTTCTATTCCCATGAAAACCATTGATGAAGCACTTTATTTGAGAAATTATATGCTTTTAACGCTTGAAGAAGCGGCAAGAAATAAAAACATCAAAGAAGCACAGAAACTCCAGAATATCGTTATTGCGGGAGGCGGACCAACCGGAGTAGAACTTGCAGGAATGATCTCGGAAATGGGAAGCTACATCGCAGCAAAAGAATATCCTGAAATTAAATTCTCACTCTCGAATATTTATTTAATTGATGCACTGCCTACTTTACTTTCGCCGATGAGCAAAATGGCTCAGGAAGCCGCTTATGATAAACTTACAAAACTGGGCGTAAAAATTATTTTAAATACAGCCGTAAAAGATTATGTTGACGGAAAAGTAATTTTAGGAGACGGAAAAACCATTGAAACAGAAACCCTGATCTGGACTTCCGGCGTGATTGGAAGAGAAGTTCCGGGAATTCCGGAAGAAAGCATAGGTAAAGGACGCAGAATTTTGGTTGATGCTTACAATAAAGTTCAGGGAACAAAAAATATTTATGCTTTAGGAGATATTTCGTTACAGTTTTCGGATGAAAATTTCCCGAAAGGACATCCGCAATTGGCTCAGGTTGCCATTCAGCATGCCAAAAATTTAGGTAAGAATTTTAAAAGAATTGAAGAGGAAAAAGTTCAGATTCCTTTTGCTTATAATGATAAAGGAAGCATGGCAATTATCTCAAAATTCAATGCCGTTGTAGATCTTCCCAAGTTTTCCTACAAAGGTTTTATTGCGTGGTTAACGTGGCTTTTTATTCACATTATTCCGCTGATAAGTTTTGGAAGCAAGGTAAGACTGGCGTTCAACTGGTTAAGATTATTTATTACCAATAATCCTTCAATCCGACTTATTTTAAGACCTAAAAAAGAGAACGCATTCCACACCGAATTTTAAATTTCATGATATATTTCATAAATTTACAGAACTGTAACAATTCGGTTATGGTTTAAAATTCCCAAAAGTGAATATTCATAATAAGAAAAAGTTTCTGAGCTTTCTGAAGTTCAAGAGAGACTTTCAGAAGTATGGACTTGAAAAAGCGCGCAGTTACGAACTCATCTTACATTGGCTCAATAACAGACTCAGCCGGAATCAGTTTCTGGTTTTATCGGGGATTATTGTCGGTTGTTCAGCGGGTTTGGCAGGAGTAATTCTTAAAACTCTGGTTCACAACATTCATCATTTTATTACAACGAAAGTTCATTTTGAATACCAGATTCTGTTTTATATCATTTTTCCGTTTCTGGGAATTGTTTTAACAACGAGTATTGTTTTAACGATATTTAAAGGACAGGACAGAAAAGGGATCGGCGCAATTTTATATGAAATTGCACAGAATTCGAGCATTGTTTCTTCCGTGAAAATGTATTCGCAGATTGTACAGAGTGCCGTTACAGTAGGGCTCGGCGGTTCCGCAGGTCTGGAGAGCCCTATTGCAGTAACCGGAGCAGCCATCGGCTCCAATTTTGCGCAGACGTACCGCCTCAGTTACAAAGAAAGAACCCTTCTGTTGGCTGCAGGAGCAACTGCCGGAATTGCATCCGCTTTTAATGCCCCGATTGCCGGAATTATGTTCGCTTTTGAAATTCTTTTAACGGGAGTTGTATTCACAGACTTTATTCCTTTAGTTGTAGCGGCGGTTTGCGGAAGTTTGTTATCCAGAATTCTGCTGCAGGAAGATGTTCTTTTCAGATTTTATACACGGGAAGCTTTTAATTATAAAAATGTTCCGTATTATCTTATTTTAGGAATTGTTACAGGTCTGTACGCGAGATATTTTGTGGTGATTTCCCAAAAAGTTGAACATTTTATAAAAGGGCTAAAAATGTCGCGACTTAGAAAAGCAATGTTTGGCGGAGCGGTTTTGTCGCTGCTTTGCGTTCTTTTTCCGCCCTTGTTTGGGGAAGGTTATGATACGGTAAAAGCTTTTACCAATGGAAATACCCACAATATTATCCAGAACAGTTTTTTCAGATATTTTGAAATAAAAGATTTTACGATTATTATTTTCTTAATTCTGGTTTTATTACTGAAAGCTTTTGCTACTTCTTTCACCATTTTCAGTGGTGGAAACGGAGGAAATTTTGCACCCTCGCTTTTTGCGGGTGGAACAGTAGGATATCTTTTTGCTGTTGTCTGTCAGCAGATCGGTTTTACGGATGTTCCTGTAACAAATCTTGTTCTGGTAGGAATGGCAGGTGCAATGAGCGGTGTAATGTATGCTCCTTTAACGGCTATTTTCCTTATCGCGGAATCCAGTTTTGGGTATGATCTTTTTATTCCTTTGATGATTGTTTCCATCATTTCTTATCTCATTGCGAAGTGGTTCTCTCCTATTTCTCCGGAGCTGAAATCTTTAGCCGATCAGGGAAAAATATTCACCAATAAACATGATAAAAATATTCTTTTTTCTTTAAAAACAGAAGAATTCATCGACAGATATTCTCAGGCGATTGATGAAAATGCTCCAATAACTGAATTATTTGAACTGGTAAAAAACGGAAGTAAAAATATTTTTGCTGTTGTAAATGAGGAAAAAGTTTTAAGAGGAATTTTAACGCTGGATGATATCAGACCTTATTTATTTGCCAATAATGAAGTCTCGGTGACCCCCATTCAGATGATGAAAGCTCCTCCTGCCATTATTCATCCGGAAGATCAGCCTCTGGATATTCTTCAGACCTTTGATGACACCGGAGTCTGGAATTTGCCTGTGGTGGACGCAAACAACAGGTTTATCGGATTTATTTCCAAATCGACAATACTGATGAGCTATAGACAGCTTTTAAAGGAATATTCTGAATAATTTTTGTTCAGATTGGATTAAATTTCTCACCATTATATAAACAAAAAGACCGGCTTTCGCTGGTCTTTATATTTTTGAATTGTTTACTTATTAAATCTCTCCCATTACATACATATTCTCCATGGTAGGAACCGGACTTCCGCCCTTTTTTTCCAGTGTAATGGCAAAAGCCTGAGCATTTGGAATGTTGGCAAGCGCAATTTTGCTGTCTTTTTCTTCCGTATACATCCCTGCATCTACAGGTTTTCCGTCTGCAATAGCCCAAAGCTGATACTGCATTCCTTCCGGAGCTTTTGGTAAACTTTCGGCGTCAAGATAAACATCTTTAGTTTTGGTATCCCAGAAAACCATTGCTTTGGAATCTGTGTGCTTTTCTACGCCTTTCAGTTTTACCATTTTCATATCAGGATTGGAAATCATTTCCATCTTCTGGTTCATACGCTGCATCGCAAGATTCTGAGCATTTTTCTCACTTTCCATTTTTGCGATGGCTGCTTTTGTCTCTTTCTGGCTGTTCATCCAGAAAACATTTCCGCCAACGCTTACCAGAAGCAGAACGGATGCCGCAACTGCATACACTTTCCAGTTATTATTTCCCTGAATTCTTATTTCTTCCTGTGGTTTCGCTGCAGGAATATCCGCAGAAAATACAGGCTTTTCCTCTTCAGCAGTCTGTTCCTGCTGAATTTTGTTCCAAATCTTTGATTTTAAATCTGCCGGAGGTGCTACCGCTTGTGCCGTTGCAAGATCTTCCAGTGTTTTCTGTGCCTCTTCAAAAGCAGTTTTTACTTCTGCATTGTTTTTCATCACACACTCCAAAATACCCGCCTCCTCTGGAGAAGCAAGACCTAGAATATAAGATTCTATGATTCCGGATGATATGTATTCTTTAGTGTTCAATTTATTGATAATCTTTTAGCAAATCTTTTAGTTTCATAAGTGCATTCCTCATTTTAGTTTTAACCGTTCCCAGCGGTATCTTCAGTTTTTCGGATATTTCACTTTGTGTATATCCCTGATAATACGCGAGATCGATAAGTTCCTTTTTGTCAGTCTCCAGACTTTCAAGCACATTGGCAAACCCGATATAATCGGAAGAATCATTAGTCGTTGAAAGCTCTGCAGAATCATATACGAAATCTGGAAGCGATTGGTTTTTTAGTTGGTTCTGAAAACCTTTTGATTTTAAATAGTCGATCGCCGTATTCCTTGCAATATTAATCATCCAGGTGTAAAACCTACCTTTAGAAGCATCGTATTGGTGGATAGAATTCCATATTTTAACAAAAACGTCCTGAATAATCTCTTCTGTATATTCTTTGGACTGAACAATTCGAAGAATCACCCCATACAATGCACCGGAATAGTGATCATACAGATGATGAAAACCTGTCTCGTTTTTTTCTTTCAGTAAAACGATTAGCTGCTCTTCAGAATACTTTGTTTTAATAGTGAATAATTTTCACCTCAAAAATAACAATAATATTAATGATAACCAAATTTTAAAAATGTTTTTAAATCTTTAGCAAATCCTGTTATATGTTAACAGATTAGTAAGGATAGTAAAGAAATTTAAAATAAAAACAAAATTTAATATCCTGTTTTTCAATTACTTGTGATTTTTATTCAATTTTTTAAATCCAAAATAAAACCGAGTTCGTAAATGATTTTAACAACAGACAAATCAAATAATTTATCATTAAAAATCAAAAAGAAATGAATACTAGATCAAAAATCGCAGTTTTAGGAATGGTAGCCTTATCATTCGCTTTCAGCGGAAACGCTACAGCACAGACAATGAAGGAAAAAACAGTAATGGTAGGCGGAGCGCCGATGTATCCTTCTAAAAACATTATTGAGAACGCAGTAAATTCTAAAGATCACAAAACATTGGTAGCTGCTGTAAAAGCTGCAGGTCTTGTAGAAACTTTACAGGGAGCAGGTCCGTTCACCGTTTTCGCACCAACAGATGCAGCATTTGCTAAACTTCCGAAAGGAACGGTAGAAAATCTTGTAAAGCCTGAAAATAAAGAAATGCTTACGAAAATTCTTACGTACCATGTTTTACCGGGAAGATACAGTTCTCAGCAGGTTTGGGCAGCGGTAAAAGCAGGAAACGGAAAAGCAATGATGAAAACAGTGGAAGGTGAAGAACTTACTTTCTGGGCAAAAGGTAAAAACCTTTATGTAAGAGACGCAAAAGGAAACGATGCAAAAGTAACCATTGCAGACGTTAACCAATCCAACGGTGTAATTCATGTTATAGATACGGTATTAATGCCATAATAATTTTTAAGTGTGAGAAACAGCATAATATTTATGCTGTTTTCTTTCAACCTTATCTAAAAACACATTAAAATATATAAACCTCTACACTAAAAAATAATATTATGAAAAAAACTATTAATGTTTCTAACCAGGGAGCGACTCTGGATACAGGCAGAAGAAATTTTTTGAAACTGAGCGGTGTAGGTCTTGCTCTTGCAGGTCTTACCATGATCGGTTGTGATGACGATAATTTCGATATGGTTGAAAATAACGTTTTCGATCTAGGAAAAGGTGATGTGGGTGTATTAAATTACGCTTACGCTCTTGAACAGCTGGAAGCAGATTTCTATACCAAAGTGGTTAATAATTTCTATTCCGGAATCTCAAATGCTGAAAAACAACTTTTTACAGATCTTTACCATCATGAAGTAATTCACAGAGACTTTTTTAAAGCAGCGATCAGCGGAGCAACATCCAATGTATTGCCCACTCTGGAATTTCAGTACCCGAATGTGAATTTTAACGACAGAAACTCTGTACTGGCTACTGCAAAAGCTTTGGAAGATACAGGAGTTGCGGCGTATAATGGAGCTGGAAAATACATTACCAATGCAGATTATCTTGTAATTGCAGGGAAAATTGTTTCCGTGGAAGCAAGACACGCTTCAGCGATCAGAAACCTTATCAATCCGGGAACAGCGGCTTTCTCCGGGGATGATGTGATTGATGCAAACGGTCTGGATCTTGCGAAAGAGCCAAAAGAAGTTGTATCTGCAGCAGGAGGATTTTTCAAAACACCTTTCACTTGGAAAGAACAGGGAATCGGTTAATTATTCACTTCAAAAAATTACATTATGAATATTCTTAAATTACTAGATAAGCTTTCTGATGACAAATTCTTTACTACAGAAACATCAAGATTAGAAACACTTACCAATATTTCATCTTTCGGGAAAAAAGCGGCTATTGCTGCAGTTCCTTTCGGATTAGGAGCCTTAATGACGACTCCTGCAAAAGCTGAAACCACAGACACTACAAAAAATGCAACGTTCTTTAAAAGTGCTTTAACGGATGCATTACAACTGGCTTTGGTTCTGGAATATCTTGAAAACGAATACTATGCATTAGGATTGGCGGCTTCGTCTTTAATCCCGAGTGCAGACCGAGTGGTATTTATGCAGATTGCAAAACATGAATCTGCACACGTAACCTTTTTGAAAAATACTTTAACGTCTTTAGGAGTAACTCCGGGAGCTAAACCGACCTTTGATTTTACAGCGAACGGAAGTTTTTCACCTTTTACAGATTACAATCAGTTCCTTGTTTTGGCTCAGGCATTTGAAGATACCGGAGTAAGAGCGTATAAAGGACAGGCAGGAAACGTAATGTCTAACAAGACTGTTCTTCAGGCTGCATTACAGATTCACTCGGTAGAAGCAAGACACGCTTCACAGGTGAGAAGAATGAGAGCGAATAAAGGATGGATAGAATTGGCAGACGGAGGAAATATGCCTTCTGCAACCAACCCTGTTTACGCAGGAGAAGGCAATACAAATCAGGCAGGCTTTAATACCGCTACAGCTTTTGGAGCTGCTGCAGGTTCTGCTGCCTATGACGAAATTTTAAGTGGAAGTGATGCCCAGGCAATTGCATCATTGTTCATTGTCTGAGGAGTTTTTTACCTTAAATTTTTAGCTGTTTAGTCCCTTTCCGAAAATTTCGGAAAGGGATTTTTCAAAAATATTAAAAAAACTGTTAATTACTTTTTCATCCACGTCTGATTTTCTTTATTGTCAGAACGTTTTCTGCCATTATCAACATTATAGGCAAAACCAACTCCTAAAGTCTGTTTTAGCTGTGTTTTGGCAATCTGGTTATGATCGTACAGTAAATCCAGCGTTACGTTGGTGGAAATAAACTTATTGATTTTCATATTTAAAATTCCGCTGTACGCAAGAACCAGTCTTTCAGGATGATCCAGATAATTGGAGAAAATAGAGCCGGTATTGGTTAACGTAATATTATCCATTATTTTCAGCTTGTATATTGCTGTTCCCAGAAAACCGAACTGAAACAGAGAAGAATCACCGTCATTTTTTAAGCCGTACATTCCTTTATACTGAAGATCTTTATCGAGAACGAAAGTCCATCTCGCATTGGCAGGACGCATGGTTGCCGTAAAATTATCGTTGGGTCTGTACGTTACCCCTGCTCCCATATTCAGATAACCGGGCGCCATAAAATTTGAAATTTTCGCAGCTTCCGGATTGTTTCCGTCTGCATAACCCGGCGCAAACTGTGTCTGTAAGCTGGCTCCTGCGGAAATATACCAGTTTTTTGCAAATTCTCTTCCGTAGTTGGTCGAAAGATTAATTACATCCTGGGTTTTTCTGGTTCCTACTCCTTTCGTATTATTTTGTCCGTATCCTAGAATAATAATGTTTTCCCAAAGATCTTTCCCTTTTTCGTAGGTAAGATTATAGTTTACTCCGGCAAGCCATCCCACATTATTGGCTCCTCCTCCAACCCAATTGGAAAAAGCTGCCTGATTAAGCATGAGTGTATTCTGCCCCTGAATGCTCCAGACTTTTGCAGTATCCGAAACCGCTGCATCATTTTTTTCCTGAGCAGATAAATGAATCCCTAACAAAACGATAAATGGAAGTAGTTTTATTTTCATAAGTTTATATTTTGGTTTAAATTTAACAATAAAACTTAATGAATGATTAAAAATTATGAACTTAAAAGAAATTATCTGAAATTATTTTACATTATTATAAAAAAAAACTGTTCGCGGTAAGGAACAGTTTTTAAAAAATAAAGTGAATTAAATTGCTTTCGCCAAAGGCCAGTCGATGGGAACCTCAGTGGCTGCAAAAAGATAATTGGTTATTATTTTATCGCCTGTTAAAACAATTACATCTACAAGACTTCCTTCTGTATAGCCTTCTCTAAAAAAGTTTTCTTTTATTTCATCAGAAATTTTTCCTTTATTTTCAGCAATAGATTGTACTGCTTTCGCCAGTGCATCTAATTTCGAGTCAAATGAAACATCTGCTTTTCTTATCTCGATAATCTGTTCATCTGTGAAACCGTTCATTTTAGCGATGGCGGTATGAGCACTTAAACAGTATAAACAGTTATTAAACTGGCTTACCACAAGATTTACCACTTCTTTCTCTTTTGCTTTTAAAGAAGTTTTAGAGTTCTGTAATGCAATATACGTTGAAAGTGCATTTTCAGAATGGGCAAAAGCAGCATACAGATTTGGTACAAAGCCAATCCCTTTTTCTAAGTTTTCAAAAATTGCCTGATTTGCTGCTGATACTTGTTCTTTTTGAGGAACTTCAAAATTTTTCATTGTTTTTAATTTGTTTAATTAATTTTACAATGCAAAGTTGCGGTTTCAGGAAAGGCAATTCCATAGCAGAATTTCCCGAAAGATTTAGATTTTTTCCCTTTCTGACTTTTTTAAAAGTTTTTCTGAATTAAAATGAAATTTTAGTAATGACGTTTAAACTAATTTCAGAATAAACCGCAAAAGGGACAAAAGATCATGATAAGTTTGTTTAAACTAATTTTAAATTTAACCGCAAAAGGTACAAAAGACTTTAGTGGATTTATGTAAAGTATTTCAAAAGTCAGCAAAGAAAAAAAATCTTTGATTTTTTAAAACTTAGGTGCACTTTTTTTTCCATTTAACTATTAAACTGAACTTAAGAAACTAAAGTGTTTAAATTTTTTGCTTCTTTTGAGGTAAAAAAGTTTAAACAAGCTTGATAAAGCAAATTTCCAGAATATTCAAAGTGCTCAAAAGAATAAAAATCAAAGATTTTTAAAAACTATTGTGATCTTTTCATTTATAACCACCAACTTTAAATAAAAGTTTAGTTTATCTTTTGCTACTTTTGCGGTTACATAAGAAGTTTAAACAGTCTTAATGATTTATTCTTTAAATAATAAACAGACCGGCTCCGAATGCCGGCTTTTTGTACATCCCGAACTATTCGACCGGGATTTTTACGGGAAAGACCGGGAGAAAAAGCTGCTGACTATCGCCTGGAATAAAGGCGAAGATCAAAAAGTAATAATCGATGGGATTGAATATATTTTTACCTCAGGAACCGTTCTTTGTCTCATGGTCAACCAGTCTTTTCAATTTGAAGATTCCTCCCGAATCGTTGCATGGCAGTTTAACAGGGATTTTTACTGTATCGAGACACATGATGAAGAAGTAAGCTGTGTAGGATTTCTGTTTTACGGTTCAGCCGATGTTATGTTTATTGCTGTAGATGAAAAGGATCATGAGAAATTATCATTTCTGCAAAGCATTTTTATTGAGGAGTTTCAGGAGATCGACGGAATTCAGGAGGATATGATCAGGATGCTGATTAAAAGACTCATCATTATTATTACAAGACTTGGAAAAAAGCAGTTTTTAAAGGAAGAACTTCCCGAAGTAAAGCTGGATATCATCAGAAGTTTTAATCTTTTGGTGGAAAAGAACTACAAAACTCAGCATTCTGTAAAATTTTATGCAGATCAGCTTCATAAATCGCCAAAGACTTTATCCAACCTATTCAGATTGTACAACAGCCAGAGTCCGTCGTCTGTTATTCAGCAGAGAATTTTTCTTGAAGCAAAAAGACTTTTGATGTTTACCGATAAATCTGTAAAGGAAATTACCTATGAACTGGGGTTTGAAGATGTTTCGTATTTCAGTAATTTTTTCAAGAGACTTTCAGGAAACACACCCGTTTCATTTAAAAAGAAAAAGCCTGTAAAGAAATAAAAAATCACAGTCTTAAACCAATTAGTTTTATCTATTAACATCATGAAAAAAATATGTTACTTTTTTTCCGAAATTATTAGGTTTGAAAATCATTTTTTAATTATATTTGTGAATCGAAATAATTTTTTTTCATCATTTGTGTTTTTTTAGGCTCCTTTCTAAGGAGTCTTTTTTGTTTTTATCAGGTAACGCGTTTCCTATTGCTTGAAGCTATCCATTCATCTTTTTTACATTTGCTGCAGTTTCCTGCCATTCCTTTATGTTTTTCTTCCGTATGTCCGCAGAACGTGCAGGAATAAAAGCCCGGTTGAACAATCGTTTTCAAAGGATGATCCAAAGAATCCGGCATAATCGGAAGTCCGTATTTCACCCTTTCGTCTTCGAAATAAAACACACTGATCTCTCCGGAAATTTCTTCAATAGCACTTTCAATCTGTCCAAGTTGGGAAATTCCTTTTAGTCTTAATTCAGCAAAAAATTCATCACTCCCCAGATTTTCTTTCTTAAAATTTTCAATGGAAAATTCCCCGTTTTCGATCAGGCAGATCGATTTTCCTTCAATAAGCTGTTCGAGTTTTTTATTTTTTGCGATAAAATAGGTTACAATCGTGTACAGAAGAATAATTACGGCAAAAACAATGAATGATGAAACAATTCCGACATCTTTATTAAACATCGGATCTCCCGCCGCAGAACCCAATCCGATAATCACCACAAGTTCGAAAATTGAAAGCTGCTTCACTCCCCTCTTTCCCAAAACTCTTAATCCGATAATGATCGTGATGAACATAATGGCGGTGCGGAGAATAATTTCCAGAATAAAAGACCACTCTTCGTGCCCCATCAGAAGTTCTTTCCAGTCTAACTCTAAAAGAAATATGGATAACATATAAAATTTATGATTCAAGGTTCAAAAAATACGCCAAGTAAAAGAAAAATGTAGTGTAAACGTCTGTACTTAAAACAAAAACCGCCTCTGTTGAAACGGTTTTTCTCTTATTCTTTACTCCATTCTTCCCGAAGCAACGCATAGATTACATCATCTATCCAATTGTTTTTCCAGAATAGACTTTTCACAAAATGACCTTCTTCTCTAAAACCAATGCGTTTCATTAGTTTAAGAGAATCAATGTTTTCCGGATCTATGGAGGCCATGACTCTGTGTTTTTTCAGATCGCTGAAAAGAAAATTAATCACTCCTTTTAACGCTTCAGAAGCATATCCTCTTCCCTGAAAGTCCTTATTTAAAGTAATTCCTAACTCTGTCTGCAAATTTTCAGAACCAAAAAAATGAATTCCGATATCGCCGATCACAGCTTTTGAATCTTTTTCCGTAATTAAAACCTGATACCAGCTTTCCGGCTGATTAAATTCTTTATTATTTCTTTCAATAAACTGTTCAACATCTTCCAATGTTTCAGGAATCCAGCTCTGAAATTTATTGGCTTCCGCATCAGAACGATAATTGAAAATTGCCTGTTTATCGTCCAAAGTCAGATCCCGAATCAGTAATCTTTCTGTTTCTAAATGCATCTTTTATAATTTGATCCGGCTAAATTAAGATTTAATCTCAAATCTTTAAGCAAGAGATTTAAGCACCTAATTCAGCTTCTTCACCGTCATTCAGTACAAAACATCTTTCTTCCAAACCATTCTCCTGAATTTTTCCTTTAATGAATTTTCTGTCTTCTTTAGAATGACTTACACTTTCAAGATGCGTTACCCAGACTTTTGAATTTGGCGCGGTTTCACAGACTTTCAAAATATCATGACTTGTCATTACAATCGGATCTCCCACTACAAAAGTTGCGGCTCCTCCCGCAACAATAATGTGTTCCGGATGATGTTTTTTAATTGCCTGTTCCACTTCTTCACACCAGATACTGTCACCCGCAATATAAACAGACTGTTCAGCATTTTTAAAGACAAACCCATGAACTACGCCCATCTGTTCTTCAATTTCCCCTGTTCCGTGATGTCCGTTCGTTAAAGAAATTTCAATATTTTTAAACTGTACTGTATCGTTAAAAGCAATCACATTTTTAAATCCTGCCTCAGAAATCTGCTTGGAAATGATTTCAGGACAAATGATGGGTACATTTTTATCTAAAAGTTCAATCGCTTTCGGGTCCCAATGATCCGGATGAAGATGTGTAACGGCTACCGCATCAATCGTTTTTAATTTTTCCTGCAGTTCTTCTTCAGTGAAAGGTAAATCAATTAATGGATTCAATAATTCATTGTCTACCATCGGAAATTGTCCCAAAGAACCTTTTTCACCTAACATCGGATCAATTAAAATGTTCAATCCATCAATATTTAAAAGCAGCGTTGCATTTCGCCATAATTGTAATTTCATTTTCTTTAATTTTGTATCTGCAAAGCTATTGTTTACCTGAAATTAAATAATGGCTGGTTACCAAAAGGTGCACTATATACAATTTTGTAACGTATGTTATTTGAAGAATTTAAAAATTGCGGACTGAGAAAAACACTGGACATGATTTCCGGAAAGTGGAAACCGCTTATTTTGTCCAATCTTTTTGAGCAAGAGGAAGTCCGTTTTGTCGAATTATGGCGGAAAATGCCGAAAGTTTCTAAAAAAGTTCTGGCAGAACAGCTCAAACAAATGGAGGAAGATCATATCATTCAACGGGTTGAAGTCTATAATTTTCCTCCGGAAGTATATTATAAATTAACGGAAAGAGCCAAAAAGCTCGGTCCGATCCTTGATGAACTTCACCAATGGGGAAACGAACATCAAAAGATTTAAAATCATTTAATTGATTTATCACTTTTACTAATAAAGGCTTCGACAGGTTTAGTCTGACAATGTTAAAATATTGCGGTTAGTATTCGAGATGTCACCCTGAGCTTGTCGAAGGGACACTATTAGAAAACCACTTACTGATCGTTATTCTACAATATTAATTAATGGGATAAGTCAATCATTTAATTACTGAAGCCATCCAAAACTTCAAGAATATTCCGATACACAAAATCCATTTCTTCAGGCGTAATGCAGTAAGGCGGAACGAGATACATCACATTTCCCAAAGGACGCATGATGATTCCTCTTTTTAAAAATTCATGATACAAAACCTTCCCGATTTCGTTAAAATAGGATGTTTTTTCATCATTTTTAATTTCCCAGGCGATAATCGTTCCGGTCTGTCTTACATTTTCAACTTTCGGGTGATTTTTTAAAACCTGAGAAAAATTGAAATGTTTCTGACTGATTAGATTGATTTTTTCCAGCGTTTGTTCTTTCAAAAGCAATTCCATACTTGCCAAAGCCGCTGTACACGCTAAAGGATTTGCCGTGAAAGAATGACCGTGAAACAAGGTCTTATATTTGTCATACGACAAAAACGCTTCGAAAATCTGTTGTGAAGAAGTTGTAATTCCCATCGGCATCGTTCCGCCTGTTAATCCCTTTGAAAAACACATAATGTCTGGTTTTTCCGAAAGATAATTTGCCGCAAAAAGCTTTCCGGTTCTTCCGAAACCTGTAAAAACTTCGTCCTGAATCATTAAAATTCCCTTTTCTCTGCAAAATTTCATCAATTCTGATAAATCTTCGGCTTTATGCATCAACATTCCCGCTGCTCCCTGAATCAAAGGCTCGTAAATGAAACAAGCAATTTCTTCAGCATGATTTTTTATGATGGATTTTAAATCTTCAATATTTTCAGAAGTCGGCGGATCAATAAAGATCACTTCAAAAAGCATTTCCCCGAAAGGTTTTGTCCAGACACTTCTTCCGCTCACCGACATCGCTCCGAAAGTATCACCATGATAAGCCTCTTTAAAAGCCAGAATTTTCGTCTTTTCTTTGCCCTGATTATGCCAGAACTGAATACACATTTTCAGCGCCACTTCCACCGCAGTAGAACCGTTATCCGAATAAAAAACCTTCTCCTGATTTTCAGGCAGCAGGTTCAATAAATTTTCAGAAAGCTTAATGGCTGGTTCGTGTGTAAATCCCGCAAAAATAACCTGCTCCAACGTATTTAATTGTTCAGAAACTCTTTGTGCAATGTACGGATTCGCGTGACCATGAAGCGTAACCCACCACGAAGCTACTGCATCGATGTATTTTTTTCCGCTTTCATCGTACAAATAAATTCCGCTTCCTTTTACGATCGGGATTGCATCTTCCGCTGTTTTCATCTGCGTGTAAGGATGCCAGTTGACGGCTCTGTCGCGCTCTTGTAAATTCATAAATAATTGGTCGTAATGTTTAATTTTATCAATGGTGAATTGTCAATCGTCAAGTTTAAACGCAAAGACTTTATTTCTAAATTACTATTTAAGCTAAGCAAAGTGAAGCAGATTTCATCTGCCATTAAGCGAACGCTTCATCATCCGTCTTTGACGGAAATTTCTTTGATTTACTTATTAAAACAAAACATTTGCTTTATCAATACTGAATTGTCAATCGTAAATTGTAAACGCAAAGACTTTATTTCTAAATTAATATTTTAAGCTAAGCAAAGTGAAGCAGATTTCATCTGCCATTAAGCAAACGCTTCATCATCCGTCTCTGACGGAAATTTCTATGATTTACCTATGATAAAAACAAAACATTTTTCTTTGCGTTTAATCATTCTTTATATTATTAGTAAATAGATGAATAATAAAATTAGCATTTAATTATATTCATAATTTTCAATGCTGAATTGTCAATCGTGAATTGTTATTATTCACACTCCAAAAATTGACTATTGACCATTCAGTATTCACTTTTCACCATTCACTTTTCAGCACATCGTTTTCTCCTTCATCATCGGCTTTAATCCCAAAGTCTGCAGCATCTGCATATCCTCAGAAACGCCCGGATTTGGTGTTACCAGAAGCGTTTCTCTTTCCCCTGTAAAGATCGAGTTGGCTCCTGCCATGAAACACCATCCCTGCTCAAATTCAGTCATTTCTATTCTTCCTGCGCTTAGACGAACCATCGATGAAGGCATTACAATTCTTGCAGTGGCGATCATTCTTACCATTTCCCAGGTATTCGTTTTTTCGTTATCCTGAAGCGGCGTTCCTTCTACTCTTGCCAATGCATTGATCGGGACAGATTCTGGATGTTTCGGCATTGTTGCCAATGTTAAAAGCATTGAAATCCGGTCTTTTGGCGTTTCTCCCAATCCGATGATTCCTCCTGAACAAACCGTAATTCCGGCTTTTCTTACATTATTAATCGTATTGATTCTGTTGTCGAAAGTTCTTGTGGAAATAATTTCGTCGTAATATTCCTCAGAAGTATCAAGATTGTGATTGTATGCATACAAACCTGCTTCCTGAAGCCGTTTTGCCTGAGCTTCCGTTAACATTCCCAACGTACAGCACACTTCCAATCCCAGTTCATTTACCCCTTTTACCATATCAATAACACGGTCGAAATCACGGTTGTCGCGCACTTCTCTCCACGCTGCAGCCATACAGAAACGCGACGAGCCGCCTTCTTTTGCTTTTTTGGCGTGTTCTATGACCGTTTCTGTCGGCAGTAAAGCCTGAACTTTAATATTCGTATGATAACGCGCTGCCTGTCCGCAATACGAACAGTCTTCCGGACAGCCTCCTGTTTTAATCGAAAGCAATGTCGACATCTGAACTTCTTCAGGATTATGCCACTCACGATGAACTGTTGCAGCTTTATAAACAAGTTCCAGAAGCGGAAGATTGTAAATTTCTTCTATTTCTTCTTTCGTCCAGTCGTTTCTTAGTTGATTCTTATTCATGATTCTATTTTTTCTAATTGTTGTGCAATATTTTCTATACTTTCTTTTGTTATATTTTCAAGGTCAGGAATTCTTATAATTTCAGTTTCTGATGGAATATTTTCACAAATAACTCTTTCCGTATCCGGTGGAAAATTTCCGTTGAGAATTAAATAGTTCAGTTTAATTTTCTTTTGGTTTAAAACTAAAACAGATAACAATGTATGATTGATACAGCCTAAATAATTCTTCACAACCAAAGCGGCAGGAATGTTCAGTTTTTCAATTAAATCAATAATAAATTCTTTATCATTCAGCGGAACCATCAATCCTCCCGCTCCTTCTATGATTAAATGATTCTGTGTTTTCGGAATTTGGAATTCATTTAAATCAATCAAGATTCCTTCTTCCCTTGCTGATTGATGCGGTGATGCAGCCAATTTAAAACGATATCTTTCCGGATGACAAACCGTATGCTTTCCCACCCAGTCTTTAATTTTCATGGTATCAGAGTAATCCAGATCTCCGGACTGAACAGGTTTCCAATACTCTGCCTCAAAATATTTGGTTAAAACCGCCGAACAAACCGTTTTCCCGACTTCTGTCCCGATTCCAGTGACGAAGAGTGTTTTCTGCTTCATATTTTTTATTTCTAATTCAATGTTCATTATTTCAATGGTTTCTTGTCATTTCGACGAAGGAGAAATCTATTCTTTATTGATAATCAATAGATTCGTAATTTCGCGATTGAATGACATTTACGTTTTAAACAAATTCTTTAATAATCCCAGTCAACTTTAAAATTTCCTCTTCTGTATTAAAACTGTGAAGACAAATCCTCAGCCTTTCCGTTCCTTCTTTTACCGTCGGACTGAAAACCGCATACGTTAAAAATCCACTTTCCGATAAAGCATTCTGTACAATTTTCAACTGACGATTATCCGGAATAATAATTGCCTGAATCGGGCTGCTTCCAGAAGACGGAGTAACTAAATTCTGCTCATGAAAAATTTTAATATTTTCCTGAAGTTGTATGGATAACCTACTGTTTGCTTTTAAAAATTCATATCCGCTAAAAATGCTCATCCACAGAAAATCGTGCGCTGAAGTCGTATAGATAAAAGGTGATGCAAAATTGATGAGATAAGATTTAATTAAATCATTCGTTAAAATCGCCGCACCATGCGTTCCCAAAGCTTTTCCATAGGTTACAACCGTTGCTGAAACTTTTTTCTGCAGATTAAACTCATTCACCAAACCGTTCCCAAAAACACCGAAAGCATGGGCTTCATCCACAATTAACTGAGCATTGTATTTTGCTGTGATTTCTGCAATCTCTTTCAAAGGAGCAATATCTCCTTCCATCGAATACAGGCTTTCAACTGCAACATAGCAAAGTCCGGTTTGTTTTTTCAGAATCCTTTCTAAATCATCAATATCATTATGTCTGAATTTCAGTTTTTTAGCATTCGACATCCTACATGCATCATGAACGGAACGATGAATTTTTTCATCCACAATTATGGCATCATGACGAGTCGGAAGCGTTGAAAACAGAGCCAGATTCGCGTTATATCCCGAAGAAAAAAGCAAAGCCGATTCGTATTGATGTTCTTTGGCTATACATTTTTCTGTTTCAGCAACAGTTAAACTATTTCCGCTGATCAGTCTGGAACCTGTACTTCCTTTCAGCAATTCCGGATTTTCGTTGATTTTTTTTAATAAAATCTGCCGAAAATTTTGATTTCCCGCCAATCCCAAATAATCGTTGGAATAAAAATCCACTCCTTCTTTTTGAGATTTTAAAACCCTTAAGGTTCCGCTTTCTTTTCTTTTGTCTAAGGCTTCCTGAAAATGACGAAAATTATTCAGCATAATTTACCTGTAAAATCTCTTTTGAAATGGCATCAATCCATTGGTTATGAAGATCTTTTTCAATCTCTAAAACAATTTCTGCATGAATTTTCCAGTCTTCCGAAAATTCGTCCAACTGATTAATCATTTCCTCCAAATGTCCTTCTTCCTCCAAAATAATTGATTTCACCATAATTTTTGAGGTATATTTTGTCAGAATTTCCTGATAAACAGGATATAATTCATCGGCACGAACTTCAATAGCATATGTTACAAACAGATACGCCGCATATTTTAATTCTTCTTTGCTGAGATTGAAATTTTGCTGAAGATATTTACAGGCTTTAATGTCGAGAGAATGAAGATATTGTCTTGTTGCTGTTGCTGCTAAAAGTTCATTGCTATTGTACGTTTTGCACATTTCAGGATCAATTTTCAGGATCTGCTTTTTAAGATAATAAGCATGGCGATGTTCTTCCGCAGCGTGTTTTAGCTGTATTAAACTCACGTTAGTCGGATGTTCGCAAGCTGAAATTTTTCTGGCTCCTGCATTTTCCATAAAGGAAAGCGTATTCAGCCATTTTGCGTGCGTTTCATTTTGCTGAACAATTTTTTCTAAAAGACTGTACAATTCCATTCTTTTTTGTTTTGGTTCAAAAGTAGTATATTGCCGGATGGTTACATGGTGCCAGTTTTAAGATTATGGATAGTCCGGTTAAAATTCCTTATCAGAGCTTCATTAAAATCAATAGAAATTCCGAAGTTTCTATTTACATGCAGATTTCCAATCAGCTTATTAATGCCATTCAACGTGGTTTTTTACCATTCGGAACCAAACTTCCGGGAACAAGAGTGTTAAGCGAAATGCTGAATGTTCACAGAAATACCATTGTTTCTGTCTACGAAGAGCTGTTTTCTCAGGGATGGGTGGAAAGTCTTCCCAACAAAGGAACCTTTATCATCGGAAAAGACCAGTATCAGTTTTTGGAATCGAAAAATTTACAAAAAATTCAGCTCGAAAATTATCCCAAATCAACAGGATTTACCTTCAAAACATCAAATATTTTAGATAATCCTTTTGAATATTCCAATTGTGAATATATTTTTAATGACGGAATTCCCGACATCCGCTTAACTCAGATCGACCAGCATTCCAGAATTTACAGTTCTATTTTGAAAAGAAAGGCGCATAAAATCGGACAGTACAATCAGGATGGAAGTGAATTTTTTAAAGAAAATCTTTCAAAATATTTAAATTTATCCAGAGGATTGCCTATTTCTAAAAATAACCTTCTCATTACAAGAAGCACAGAAATGAGCATTTATATTGCTTCGGAAATTCTTTTATCCGAAGGGGATATTGTTTTAGTTGCAGAACTGAGCTATTTCTCGGTGAACATGATTTTTCAAAAAGCAGAAGTGAAAATAAAATCAGTCACCATTGACAATGACGGAATCAACACAGAAGAAGTAAGGAAAATTTGTCAGCAATACAAGGTGAGAATGCTGTATCTTACGCCGCATCATCATTATCCTACAACTGTTACGTTGAGCGCACAGCGCAGATTAGAGCTGCTGAATCTTGCGAATGAATTTGGCTTTATTATTCTGGAAGATGATTACGATTACGATTTTCATTACGACAAAAGTCCGCTTCTTCCGCTTGCAAGCGCAGATACGAACGGAATGGTTATCTACATCGGTTCTTTCGGGAAATCTCTGGCTCCCGGTTTTCGGACAGGATTTATTGTCGCTCCCGAAAATCTGATGTCTGAAATGAGGAAACATTTGGGAATTATCGACAGACAGGGTGATATTTTAATGGAGCACGTTTTAGGAGAAATGATTACCGAAGGAGAAATTAACCGATATCTGAAAAAATCATTAAAAATTTATCAGGAAAGAAGAGATTATTTTATTCATCTGATTCAGGAAAGTTTAGAAAATTATATACAATTCGAAAAACCATCGGGCGGACTTGCGGTCTGGGCAGAATGGCAAATTCCCATCAATTTAATGCAGCTTTCTAAAAACTGTGCGCAAAACAATTTATTTATTCCTAAAACCTTACTTTATCAGAATAAAAATCTAACCGCCATGCGTTTAGGATTTGGAAACCTTAATACCACAGAAATGGAAAAATCGGTTGAAATAGTAACGGATCATGTGAAAAAGATGCTACATTAAAGATTTTTAAATATATTGGTTAGATTTTTGAATGTAAAAAATAACAAAATTGCACCATTGAAACTTATCACATTCACAAATAAAGGCATTTATTGTCCGCAGGGAAAATTTTATATTGATCCTTGGCGACCGGTTGATTTGGCAGTCATTACGCACGGACACGCCGATCACGCACGTTGGGGAATGAAGAAATACTTGTGTCATCATTTTACCAAACCTATTCTGCACAAGAGAATCAGCGAAGATCTTGAAGTTCAGAGCGTGGAATATGGCGAAGTCATCAATATTAACGGCGTAAAAGTTTCACTACATCCTGCCGGTCATATCATCGGCTCCGCGCAGATCCGACTGGAATATAAAGGCTATGTAAGCGTTGTTTCAGGAGATTATAAAGTTCAGGATGATGGATTAAGTACCCCTTTCGAACTGGTAAGATGCAATGAATTCGTTACCGAAAGTACTTTCGGATTGCCTATTTACAACTGGCTGGAAGTTCCGGATCTGAATAAAAAACTCCAGAACTGGGTACTCAGAAATCAGGAAAATCAAAAAACCTCTGTTTTCATCGGTTATTCTTTGGGAAAAGCACAACGCGTAATGAAGGCGGTTGAAGGAATGGGAAAAATCCACGTCCACTACTCGATCGGAAAACTGAATAAAGCCTTTGAAGAAGTCGGAATCGTACTCCCTGATTATGAAATTCCCGATTTCAAGGAAAGTATCAAGCACGTTGCAGGAGATATTGTAATTGTTCCGCCCGCTTTGTTGGATTCCAATGTCATCAAAAAAATTCCGGATGCCGCAACAGCAATTTGTTCCGGATGGATGCAGGTTCGCGGTGCAAGACGATGGCGGAGTGCCGATGCAGGTTTTCCGATGAGCGATCACGCCGACTGGAAAGGTTTGTTACAGGCTATAAAAGCCACTGAAGCTGAAATCGTTCACGTCACGCACGGTCAAACCGAAGTTTTTTCTAAATATTTGAATGAAATCGGGATTAAATCTGATGTGGTGGAAACGCTTTACGGCGATGATGATGAAGAAAAAGAGAAAGAAATTATTAAAGACTAATAATTATAGCGATGCAGGAAAGCTCCGTAGGAGCGTACTGTTAATAGAAAAAACAAAATGCTAAGGCGGAGCTCCGTAGGAGCGACCTGTTAATAGCCCATCATAATTAACGCCGAATTGCACGCAGCCCGGCTTGAACGGAGCTCTTTTTGTGGAGCAAAGCGGAACAAAAAAGCGGGAATGGAAGACGGATTAAGCTGCCCAAAAAATTGTTAACATACGTTTAAAAAACGCCAATTAAAATTTATGAAACATTTCGCAGAACTGATCAATGCTCTCGAAAGCACCAATAAGACCAATGCAAAAATCGATGCTATCATTGATTACCTGGAACGTGCGCCTGATGAAGATAAAGTCTGGTTCATCGCTTTGTTTACAGGCAAAAGACCCAAGCGGAATGTGAACACCAACTATATGAAAGAATGGGCTTTGGAAATTACAGAATTACCGTTCTGGCTGTTTCAGGAAAGCTATTCTTCAGTCGGAGATTTAGGCGAAACCATTTCCCTGATTCTTCCACCGCCAACTGAAAAAATTGAACGTTCTTTGTCGGATTGGATGAATGATATCATCAACTTAAAAACAAAAACCGACGCTGAAAAAAAAGAATTTGTCCTGAATTCGTGGAATGGCTTGGATTATACGGAACGACTGATTTTCAATAAATTATTGGGTGGAAGTTTCAGAATCGGGGTTTCAGATAAAACATTAATTAATGCTCTGACGAAATTTTCCGGACAGGAATCCAGCGCATTGATGCACAGTTTAATGGGAAAATGGCAACCGACAGAAGCTTCATTTCAGGAATTGATTTCGGCTGAAAATGTGAATCCGGATAATTCAAAACCCTATCCTTTTTGTCTGGCTTATCCATTGGAGAAAGATTTGGAAGAACTCGGGAAACCCGATGAATGGCTGATTGAATACAAATGGGACGGAATCCGCGGACAGATTATCAAGCGGAATGATGAAGTTTTTATCTGGTCAAGAGGAGAAGAACTGGTAACGGAACAGTTTCCCGAAATTGCAGAAACCGTTCAGCAAATGAACGGAAATTTCGTAATTGACGGGGAAATTCTCGCGGTGAAAGACGATAAAGTTTTAAATTTTAACGAATTACAAAAACGTCTCAATCGAAAGACATTGACCAAGAAAATGCTTTCCGAAATTCCGATTCAGGTTTTTGCCTATGATTTTTTAGAACTGGAAGGGAACGATTTGCGTGAAAAGCCCATCTCTGCAAGACGTGCCATGCTGGAAGAATTATTATTGAATGAAAATCCTGAAAACATCAAAATTTCGGAATCAATAGAATTTGAAAACTGGGAAGAATTAAACCAGATCAGGGAAAATTCCAGAGACATCAACAGTGAAGGTTTAATGCTGAAACAGAAAAATTCACCTTATCATTCCGGAAGAAAAAAAGGCGATTGGTGGAAATGGAAAATCAGTCCTTTAACCATTGATGCGGTTCTGATTTATGCCCAAAAAGGAAGCGGAAGACGAAGCGCTTATTATACCGACTACACTTTTGCCGTAAAAAACGAGGATAAACTGGTCACTATCGCCAAAGCGTATTCCGGATTAACGGATAAAGAAATTATGGAAGTCAGTAAATTTGTGAATAAAAATGCCATTGAAAAATTCGGTCCCGTTCGAACGGTGAAAGCTGAATTGGTTTTTGAAATTGCTTTTGAAGGAATCGGTTTCAGCAACCGTCATAAAAGTGGTGTAGCGCTGCGTTTCCCGAGAATTTTACGATGGCGGAAAGATAAAACGGTAGATGAGATTGATGATCTTGAAGAAATAAAAAAATTAATACAGTAATTATAAACGCTAAGGTCGCAAGGTTTTTATTTAAAACTTTGAAAATATTTTTCGTTCGCAAGGGCGTTTCATTCATCCACGACTTGCGATATCATTTGCTGAACGAAGTGCCTTCGCGAACGAAAATATAAAGAATTAGAAATCAAAAAAATCTTCGCGCTCATTGCGTTAAAAAGGATAAAACAGTGAATGAAATTGATGATCTGGAAGAGATTAAGAAATTGATACAGTAATTATAAACGCTAAGGTCGCAGGGTTTTTATTTAAAACTTTGAAAAATATATTTTGTTCGCAAGGGCGTTTCACTCAGCCAAGAATTGTGCTGTCATTTGCTGAACGAAGTGCCTTCGCGAACGAAAATATAAAGAATTAGAAATCAAAAAATCTTTGCGCTCATTGCGTTAAAAAGGATAAAACAGTGGATGAAATTGATGATCTGGAAGAAATCAAAAAATTAATACAGTAATTATAAACGCTAAGATCGCAAGGTTTTTATTTAAAACTTTGAAAGGCGTTTCACTCAGCTACGACTTGTACTATCATTTGCTGAACGAAGTGCCTTCGCGAACAGAAATATAAAGAATTAAAAATCAAAAAATCTTTGCGCTCATTGCGTTAAAACAAAAACATCATTTAAAATTTGAGCAACTTCGAAAATACCAACGGCTTCAAAGTCGTTCAGCAGTGGATGGCGAAAGGATAAAACGGTAGATAAAATTGATGATTTGGAAGAAATAAAAAAATTGATACAGTAATTATAAACGCTAAGGTCGCAAGATTTTTATTTGAAAGCATATTTCGTGCGCAAGGGCGTTTTGTGCTATCATTTGCTGAACGAAGTGCCTTCGCGAACGAAAATATAAAGAATTAGAATCAAAAAATCTTTGCGCTCATTGCGTTAAAACAAAAACATCATTTAAAATTTGAGCAACTTCGAAAATACCAACGGCTTCAAAGTCATTCAGCAGTGGATGGCGGACAAAGGCAATTCCCCTTTCAAATTTCAGGTCGATACGTGGCAGAAATTTGAGAACGGCTACAGCGGAATGGTAATTGCACCGACCGGTTTCGGAAAAACATTTTCTGTTTTCTTAGCATTGTTAACCCATTTTTTAAACCATCCTGAAAAATATGGAAAAGGCTTAAAAATGATCTGGATTACGCCGCTCCGATCACTGTCAAAAGACATCGCCAAAGCAATGCAGGAAGCTATTGATGAAATCGGATTGGATTGGTCTGTTGGCGTAAGAAACGGCGATACAGATCCGAAAGTACGGCAGCAACAGGTAAAAAATATGCCTGAAATTCTTGTGGTAACACCTGAAAGTTTACATCTTCTTCTCGGACAGAAAAATCACGAACGTTTTTTTAAGGAATTAAAAACCATCGTTGTCGACGAATGGCACGAATTGCTCGGTTCAAAACGTGGCGTAATGGTGGAATTGGGCATTTCCCAGCTCACAAAATATGTTCCCAAAATGAAAATCTGGGGAATTACGGCAACTATCGGAAATCTAGATGAAGCCATAGATGTTTTAATTCCGTATGACATTAAAAAAACAAAAATTACCGCTAAAGAACAGAAAAAGATTGATATTCTCCCCGTTTTTCCGGATGAAGTGGAAATTCTTCCGTGGGCGGGACATTTAGGCGCAAAATTAGCCGATAAAATTGTTCCCATCATTTTAGAATCGAAATCTACCATTGTTTTTACAAATACCCGAAGCCAGAGTGAAATGTGGTATCAGTTGTTGCTTCAGGCTTATCCCGATTTTGCAGGACAGATTGCCATTCATCACAGTTCGATTGATGCTCATTTGAGAATCTGGATCGAGGAAAATCTAAGTTCCGGAAAGTTAAAAGCCGTCGTTTCAACCTCTTCTCTGGATTTGGGAATTGATTTTAAGCCGGTCGATACCGTTATTCAGATTGGCTCTGCAAAAGGTGTTGCGAGATTTTTACAGCGGGCAGGACGAAGCGGTCACTCCCCTTTCGAAACTTCAAAAATTTACTGTGTTCCGACGCATTCCTTGGAACTGATTGAAGTTGCCGCTTTAAAGGAAGCCGTAAAGCAGAAAGTGATTGAGCCGAGAGATCCGCAGATTCTGTGTTTTGATGTTTTGGTTCAGTTTTTAATGACTTTGGCGGTCGGTGACGGATTTTATCCGCAGGAAGTTTACAAAAGAATTAAAAAAGTATATGCTTTTCAGGAAATGACGGACGAAGAATGGAAAAGCATTCTCGATTTTCTTACCATCGGCGGAAGTGTACTGAAAAGCTATGAAGAATTTCATAAAATTGTGATTCAGGAAGACGGTCTTTATAAAGTTACGTCCCGAAAAATTGCCATGCTTCACCGGATGAATATGGGCGTTATCGTAAGCGATGCGATGCTGAAAGTGAAATTCATTTCCGGCGGTTATATCGGAATGGTGGAAGAATATTTCATTTCAAAACTTAAAAAAGACGAAAAATTTATTTTGGCAGGAAGAGTTTTGGAAGTCGCGATGATTAAAGATATGACGGTTTTTGTCCGCGCTGCCAAAGGAAAAGCTTTTGCACCGAGTTATCTGGGAGGAAGACTGCCTTTAAGCTCAAATTTAGGTCAGTTTTTAAGAGAAAAGTTATCCGGAGCGCTTAATCCGAAAGCTTCAGAAAAGGAACTGAAATTTCTGCATCCTTTGCTGATGAATCAGGAAGAACGTTCTCATATCCCGAAAAATGATGAATTTCTGGTAGAACTTATTAAAAACCGTGAGGGATATCATCTGTTTATGTATCCGTTTGAAGGTCGGCTTGTTCACGAGGTGATGTCGGCTTTAATTGCCTACAGAATCTCCAAATTGGCTCCCATTTCCTTTTCAATGGCGATGAATGATTATGGTTTTGAACTGTTCAGCGATAAAGAAATTCCGCTGAATGATGAAAATCTCCATAAAATTCTGAGCAGGGAAAATCTGATGACGGATGTAATTTCCAGCATCAATTCAGCAGAAATGGCAAGAAGAAAATTCCGTGACATTGCGGTCATTTCGGGAATGGTGATCCAGAATTATGCAGGAAAACAGCGTTCTAACAAATCTCTGCAAAGTTCGGCAGGATTAATTTTCAAAGTTCTCGAAGATTACGATCCGAATCATTTCCTTGTAAGACAGGCTTATACAGAAGTTTTTAATGCGCAATTGCAGGAACAGCGATTGGTGGAAGCCTTTAAACGGATTGAAAAATCAAAAATAATCCTGAAATTTGCCAATACTTTTACCCCGCTGAGTTTCCCGATAAAAGTGGACAGTTTGCGACAGACGCTTTCCAGTGAAGGACTGGATGCGAGAATTCAGAAACTGATTCAGCAGGCTAAAAAAGGAAAATAGAGCTAATTGTCAATAAGTCAATTATGAATTTTACGGCGTTGTATCATTCAGAACATAGACAGAAAGTCTACGAACGCAGTTCAGAAGTGTAGTGAAGAATCTATTTTAAATTTGAGATTCTTCCTTCGTCAGAATGACAATTGCAATGCTAACGTTTTTATATCAGATGAAAATAGTAACAAAAAATATCCATATTCAGGACGAAGTCTTTACATTAACCAATCAGAGAGCATTATTCTGGAAAAAAGAAAAAGCCTTGATCTTATCGGATCTTCACATTGGAAAAACAGCCCATTTCCGCAAAAACGGAATTGCGCTTTCCGATCATATTTTTGAAAATGATCTGCAGCGATTATCCGTTTTAATCGAATATTTTCAGCCGGAAAAATTTATTGTTGTCGGCGATTTGCTTCACGCGGGAGACAATTCGGGAGTAGACAAATTCTGCGAATGGAAAAATGAATTTCCGAATCTTGAATTCCATCTCGTAGAAGGCAATCACGACAGAATTTCGAAAAAATTAGAATCCAAACTTTGCCTTAATTTCAGGGACGAAACCTTAAATATTGATGATTTTTTATTCGTCCACGATTTTCAGAAAAAGAATGAAAAATTTCAGATTACGGGACACATTCATCCAGGATTTGTCATTAATTCTGTGGTAAAGAAAATCAAACTCCCTTGTTTTGTGGTGACAGAAAATCAATTGTTGCTTCCCGCTTTCAGTGAATTCACAGGTTTAGACACAAAAAATCTCCCTAAAAAAGGAAGATTCTATGTATTTACTGATGCTGAAATTTATGAGATTTAGGAGAAAATTTAAATAAAATCAGTTTAAAATTTTCATCATCATCAGATCAGTCTGTTCATCATTTCCCAAACGGAAAATATGCTTGTCAAATTCTTCAAAACCATTCTTTTTGTAGAAATTGACGGCACGTTTATTTTCTTCCCAAACTCCCAGCCAAATGTATTTTTTGTGGTGTGAAACGGCAATATCCAGAGCTTTGCTGTACAAAAGCTGTCCGACTTTTTTACCGTGATGCGAACTTTTCACATAAATTCTTTCAATTTCCACAGACGATTCGTCTTGAAGTTCGGTTTGTGCATTTCCAAAATTAATTTTCAGATAACCTACTGCATTTTCTCCATCATAAGCGATATAAAATTCAGAATAAGAGTTATTTAATTCTTTTGTCAGTTTTTCTTCCGCAAAACTTTCGGTAAGATACTTCTGAATCTGCTCTTCTGAGTTATGAGGTGCAAAAGTTTCATAAAATGTCTCTTTTCCTATTTTCTGAATGCTTTCAAGATCACTGAGAGAAGCTTTTTTAATGATAATTGCCTCCATTTTTTACGAAAACAGAATTTTATTAAACGCTTCCGAAGCCAGATGAACCTGAACCGCCCAATCGTCTGCGGCATCGCTTCCTGCATCATCGGAAATATATTTCAGGCACAGGAAAGGAATTTCTTCCTTCATCGAGATCAAAGCCAATGGATAAGCTTCCATATCCACAATATTATACACCGTTTCCGAATGGTTCATCTCGAAACTGTCGCCGCTTCCGCAGATTCCTTCCGGAAGATCGTGTCTTTTCAATCCGTATTCCAGAACCGGCGGAATTCCTGAAAGCGGGGTTTCGTACAAGCTGAAACCAAGTCCTCTCACATCCATATCGCGCTGGATGAATTTTGTACAGCATACAACATCTCCCTTGTGAAAACTTTTGCTTCCTGCAGAACCCAGATTAACGATCAGTTTTGGACGGTTACGGTAGATTTCTTTCGTTAATTCCATCGCTGCATTTACTTTTCCGATGCCAGTAATCAGTTTATTTTTATCATTAAATACTTTTCCTGCTTCAGAATCCAAAGCAAAAACAAAAAGAGTATCTTCAATAGAAAACTGAAGTTCGTCGTTTATTTTTATCATTTAATTAAGCTTAAATTTCACAACCGTCTGCATCACACGAAGCTCCGTTATCCGAAAGATTTTTTAACGGAGTTACCGTTTCGTCGTAAGTCTGCTGCAATGCACTGGCAAAAAGTTCCACAGGCTGCGCTCCGGAAACCGCATATTTTCCGTTCAGTACAAAAAACGGAACGCCGGAAACGCCATTGTTTCTCGCTTCTGTAATGTCTCTGTTGATTTCTTGATGATATTCTTCGGAAGCTAAAACTTTCTGAGCTTCTTCCTGATCAATCCCCAAAGAAGCGGCAAGATTAACCAGTGTTTCTACATCTCCTACATTTTTACCATCTACAAAATGAGCGATGAAAAGAGCTTCTTCCATTTCGTTTGCCTTATTGTATTTTTTAGCTAAATGCAACAGTTTATGGGCAGAAAATGTATTGGTAATTAATGCTTTTTCAAAATTAAAATCAATTCCGGCTCCGCTTCCCATCTGTTTTACCTGCGCGATCATCTGCTGCGCCTGAGCTTCGGGGAAACCTTTCTTTTCTTTAAAATATTCTGAAGTTGTCTTTGTTTCTTTCGGGTCTAAAGTCGGATCTAACTGAAAACTTTTCCACTCCACTTCTACCTGATCTTTAAAAGGCAGATTTTCCAGTGCTTTTTCAAAATTGTTTTTTCCTATATAACAGAACGGACACATCACATCCGACCAGATTTCTACTTTCATTTTCAGTAAATTAAAATTTATATTCTTTTTATTGATTATCCTTTATTAATCATACTGTTTTTAACGCAAAGTGCTCGAAGATTTTTTTAACAGCTATTCGTTTTTAAGTTCACAGAGGTGTTTCGACAAATTCAGCATAAACTATTCACTCAGGAAAGAACACAATGATTTAAAATTACAGATAATCACTTTTATTTTTAAATTCTTTTTCTCCGGTTTATTTTGTGATTAAAAACAGCGGTACAAAAATACTTAATTTACCGCTAAAAAGTCCCCTGTATTTATCGGTTTTGGTAATGAAAGGTATTGATGGAAATATTTTTTCATTTTACAAATAATAAAGAAATTTGCACCATGAAAATTATACCATTAAAAGAAGGAAATTTTTCTACCAATAAGACAAAAGATTTTAGCCTTTTAACTGAAGAAAATAAAGACACAATAAAAGGAATCAGAATGTCTGTTATTCCTTTTTTAGTTGTTACAGAAAAAGATAGTATTCTTCTGGATGCAGGAATCGGATGGAAAAATGAAGAAGGAAAACCGGTGATTTCAGAAATTCTGGAAAAGGAAAATATTCATCCTGATCAGATTACCAAAGTTTTGCTGTCTCATCTTCACAAAGACCATATCGAAACAACGATTACCAGAACTGAAAATGGATTTAAGCCTGCTTTTCCGAATGCCGAAATCTATATCCAGAAACGGGAACTGGCTTTTGCCATGGAAAACCGGGGAAATTATTCTTTTGATTTTGATACCCTCGAAAAACTGATCGAGCTCGAAAATATTGTCTGGATGGATGAAGACAGAGGAAATATTACGGACGAAATCTTCTTTGAAGTTGTCGGCGGTCATACTCCGTTTATGCAGGTATTCTGGATTAGAGAAAGCAATGAAACGGTTTTTTACGGCGCAGACAATCTTCCGCAACAGTCTTACCTCAAATATCATCTTGCTTACAAAAGCGATTTCGACGGAAAAAGAGCGATGAATTTAAGAATAAGATGGGAAAAAGAAGCTGTTGAAAATCATTGGAAAGTTTTACTGTACCATGATCTGGAGAAAGCCGTGTTAGAATTTTGAAAAAAAATGGTTTAAAGATCATTAAACCATTTATAAATATCCAGATCGGAAGCAATGTTGAGTTTTTTCCGAAGTCTGTTTTTCCGATTCTGTATTGCCTTTGGAGTTACAAACGTGTAGGTTGCAATTTCCTTCGTGGTTAAATTAAGCTTTAAATAAATACAAAATATAAGCTCTGAATTTTTAAGGTCGGGCTGGATTGCAGATAACCTGCTGAAAAAATCCGGCTCTACCAATCTGAATTTATTCAGCAGACGAGGAGAATTTTCTTTTGCTAATGCTAAAATTTCGTCCTGTACAAAAATCTTTTGGTTTAAATCTTCTAAATTGAATTCAGTTTTTTCGTTTTTCATAATTTTTCTCATCTCTTCTAATTTCTGATGCTTTTCCGACAAGCTTCAGCATAAATCTCTTCGTTCTCTTACCTCAGTTTTGTCCGATGAAGCCAATTTTTTGAGGTGTTTTTAAGTCTTGAATAATTCTTACTGTTTCAATAACATCCTGTTGCTTACTTTTTTCTTTACTTACTGTATTTATGCTTAAAATAATATCGTAAAAACAACGATTAAGATTTTAACCAAAGACAAAGAAAGAAAAAATGATTAAAATTTTACATAATAATAAATACCACATACATACCACGTTATTTCTGCAGTCGCCTTATTTTTCAGGATCCTGTTTCTGATATTTCAATT
>NZ_QEHP01000021.1:0-50830 GCF_003094695.1 Chryseobacterium sp. HMWF035
TAAAAACCAAAACAGAAATACAATTAATTGGAAATCAAATAGTTAAATTAAAAAAACATTATTCAAAATAATAAAAAAAATCTTCCGACCATGACTAGGCTTTGCCCGCCGAAACCTTTCTATTTCAATACCTTTTCAGTTTCCAAATTTTTCAGCAGCAACAATTGAAAAGCCTCTCCCAATTCATCTGAAGCTCTTACAATGGCATTTTCCAGCATATTTCTTATTTGCTTTTCCGTAACTCCGGCTTCCGTCCAGCTTTTTCCTGAAGTATGGGAATTTAAAATAAAAGGCATAATGCGGTCGATCGCGCAGGCAAAAATTGCATCAGGAGTCTGCTCTTCTTCAAATTCCAGCCAAAGATTAAAAAATTCGGAGCGCAGCGGTTCGTCTAAAATTCCGAAGATTTTCTGAGCTGAAACTTTCTCTCTTTCAAATTTCCCAACCATTGCCGCTTCATCAAATATGAAAGTATCTCCTGCTTCAATCTCCACCAAATCATGAATAGACAACATTCTGATTACCCTCAACAAATCGATATCTGCTCTGTTTTTCGCATACGGAAAAAGGATCTGCGCCAGAATAATAATCTGCCATGAATGTTCTGCCGTATTTTCTCTTCGTGAATCGTCTGCATTGTAATTTCTTCTTTGTACATTTTTCAGGGCATCAACAGCCAGAATAAAATCGATTTCCTTTTGTATTTTCATTGTATATATTATTTAGACGTCATTATTCCTCAATCATTTAGAATATTTTTTTATCCTTTTTACTTAAAAAATCCACCTGACTTTGTTAAAGTTCCTACACAAAAGAAAAAAATATTGGTTTAAAAAACATCAGACTTTCATGCTTATGAGAACGCTGATTATTTTGATAATGAATTTATGATAAATCTTTCGTTTCTTTTATGGTTAAAATTTAAAAAAGCATAAAATTAAAATGATAAAACAGATAATACAAAAATATGACTTTTAGCTTTAAACATATTTTAATTCACAGATTAGTATTACATTTATTATAAATATTCAACATGACCCCAAATTACAATTATCCTACAGAAATTAAAGGAAAAAGAAAACTGTATTCACTTTTATACGGAATAAACAATCCTTTAGAAGTGATCAGCGGAAATCATAACATTGCAGGAGACACTTTTCATCTTAAAGCCAGCATAACGAACATCGATTTTATCTTTTCTCAGGATAAGGAATTTATTGAATATATTCTAAAGCAAAACCATAAAAACTATTTTAAATCTGATATACAATCGGTTATCTTAGGAAAATATATCGGGAAAGGACTGCTTACCAATAACGGGAAAGACTGGCTGAAACAGAGGCGACTCATCCAGCCGGGATTCAGTAAGGTCAAAATCTCCAATTTGGTTGGCATTATGGAGGCTGAAATTGATAAAGCATTTCAGGCTTTTCCACAGGAACCGGAGACTGATTTGTACGACTTCTTTCATACACTGGCTTTCAACATTGTTGCGAAAACACTTTTCAGCTCGGATATTGATGAAGAAAGCGTAAAAGAATTAGGAAAAATCATTACCGAAGTTCAGGAAGTCTTTGCGAAAGAAGTAAGAATTCCTTTGTATAGCCAGATGATAAAAAGTCTTGGGATAATTGATAAAGTGATGAGAAAAAGCAATGAGGGAAAAAATATCATTAAAAATGTTCTGGATAAAAGAAGGAGCTCAGGCGAAGAAAAAAATGATTTGCTGGATATGCTTATTCAGGCACGTTATGAAGATACACAACTTCCGATGTCTGATGAACAGCTAATTGATGAAATGCTCATTCTTTTCGTTGCAGGACACGAAACCACCGCCAATGCTTTAAGTTTTATCTTTTTCGAGATCAGCCGGAATCCTGAAGCTGAACAAAAGCTAAAAGCTGAAATTGCTGCAGAAGATGAAAATGCTTTTGGTACAGAAAGCTTAATGAAAAAATCCTATACCTCAAATATTATCAAAGAAGCAATGAGACTGCATTCTCCGGCTTGGGCAATCGACCGGCAGGCTCTGGAAGACGACAGCTTTAAAAATTACTCTTGGAAAAAAGAAACTTTAATAATCCTCTATATTACGGGTCTGCACAGAAACCCGAAGTACTGGAGTGATCCCGATTCTTTTATTCCTGAACGTTTTGATGATGAAAATGCCAAAAACTTCGCCTACTACCCTTTCGGAGCAGGACCGAGACTCTGCATAGGAGAACACTTTGCCATGATGGAAATGGCTCTTATCGTCCGTAGATTCTACAAAAAATACAGCTTCATATCATATCAGAAAGAATTAAAGAAAAAAGCTTTGGTTACTTTAAGAACATTGAGCCTAAAAGGTAAAATTGTTAAAAATATGATCTGATTTTCATAAAATCCGGATTTCGTAAAATTTTCTATTAAAAATAATTAAACTGATTATCAATTAGTTAAACTATTTATTTATATTTTTTCACTACTTTGTATTGCATAATACCATTTTATTTACATATCTTTGTAATGTAAAATCGAAACAGGTACAACTAGCTAGGTTCCGGATTTCGAAAATTATGTAACTAATTAACAAAACTTATTAAAGATGAATACTGAAAATACCAAAGCGCAAATGCGAAAAGGAATTCTGGAATTCTGTATTTTAAGTCTCATCAATCATCGTGAAATGTACGTTTCCGACTTAATAGATGAACTGAAAAAAGGAAAACTGGATGTCGTAGAAGGAACACTCTACCCTCTTTTAACAAGATTAAAAAACGGCGAGTTCCTTTCATACAGATGGGAAGAATCTACGGGAGGACCGCCCAGAAAATATTACCAGATTACAGAAAAAGGTAAATTATTTTTAGATGAACTTCAAAATACCTGGAACGAATTAACCAATTCAGTCAACCAAATCACTCAAAAACATTAAAAACAAAGCTATGAACAAGACACTCTCAATAGGACTCGCAGGTTTTTCTTTTACCATAGAAGAACACGCATATATAAAACTTAGCGATTACCTGAATGCTCTGAGAAGCTCTTTGGACGCTTCGGAAGCAGATGAAGTAATGCATGACATAGAAATCAGAATGGTAGAAATCTTCAAAGATTCTATGGCAAAACGTGAAGTAATCAACGATTCAGATGTTGAAAGAGTAATTGCACAGATCGGAAGCCCAGAAAAAATTGAAGAACAGGAAGAAGCATATTATTCTGAAAAAAATACAAAGAAAACAGGAACTTCCGGAACCGAATATTCTGATAAAAAACAGTTGTTCCGTGATCCTGAAAGACAAAAAATCGCCGGTGTTTGTGCAGGTTTAGCACATTACGTAGGAATGGACATCACTGCAATGAGAGCGATCTGGCTTGGTGTTTTCATCCTTGGAATCTTTACGGCGGCCGTTTCTTCAACCTTGGTTTTCTTACTTTACGTTATTCTTTGGGCAGTTTTGCCAAAAGCAGAAACCGCAGCAGATTTCCTGAAAATGAAGGGAAAGCCTATGAACTTCGACAATCTTAAGAATGAGTCTAATAAATTGGTACAGTTTGCCAACGAATCTACTCAGAGGGTCGGAGAAATCTATATCGAAAACAAACCTTACATCAATAACGCAGGAAGCGGACTTTGGAATGTATTACGATATATTTTAGGAGGAATTTTCGGATTTATGTCTTTGTCTTGTTTAATCGGAGTATTCGTAGTATTCGGTTTCATGGGAGCAGACAGCGATTTTCCTCCAATCAGCCAGATGAATTTCTATTTTGATAATGATAATATGAAGTACATTATCATGGCGCTGATCACTTTAGGAAGTTTATTGCCTGCAATGCTTTTCGGATTATTAAGCATCAAATTAATTTCTCCTAAAACAAAACTGAGAAATACAGGTTGGGTAATCGGAGCGTTATTCCTTGCACTGATCACTTTAGGAACTTACTTCGGATTCAGCATGGCGAAAAGAGAAATGTTCCTGAAAGGTCATAAAGAAGATACAGAAGAAATTGCGATCAACACACAATCAGACAGTATTTATGTAGATTTCAAGCAGGTTTCCATTCCTCAGAACTTTAAAGGATACGATGATGATCTTTATTCAGACAAAGTTTCTGTGTACGAAAGAGACTGGATGCACATAAATGTAACGAGAAAAGCAGACATCAAAACGCCTTATCTAATCATTAAAAAAGAAGCTAAAGGATATAATCTTCCGTTAAATGTAAGTGTTCCTGTAGAAGTGGTAAACAACAGAATTGTTCTTCCCAACTACATCAAATATCCTTACGAACACCGTTTCAGAGATTACAGCATTGATTATGAATTGGTTCTTCCTTTAAAAACCGTAGTGATCCCTGTAAAAAAAGACGGAATCAGCTTCGACGGAGATCTTAACGCAGACGGAATTAATGATGACGATCAGGAAAGAGATGAAGACGGAAACATCAAAATCGAAAAAAATAAAATCACGGTAAACGGTTCTACAATTGAATACAACTCTGATGATGAAGACAGCATTATCGTTAACGGAAAAAGAGTTCCGAGCAATAAAGCAGATCAGGTAATCGATTCCATGAAAAGCAGCATCAAAAAGATGAAAGGAGCCAACATCGATTTCAAGGTAGACGAAGGTAAAAACGAAATTTCCATACAAACCAAATAACTAAACTGCAGAGAGTGGCAGAAGGTGTGAATGAATAACACAACCGTTTGAAATTCACACTCTTCTTCTCTCACTGAAAACGAAAAAATATAAAGATTTTGTTCGCTATGTTAATAAAAATCTTTACATTTGTGTAGTAAAACATTATAACCAAAACACTCAATAAAAATTCAATAATCATGGTACAACTGGCACTAGAAATTGTAATGAAAATTGTTGATTTAATCAGCAGTCTGTTTTAAGAGCGATAATATTTCAATATATTTGTAAAGTATAACCACTTTGGTTATACTTTTTTTGTTTTTAATCTAAAACTATATGAGAAAGCTGATCGGCAAACTGCTGCTAAAATTAATGGGCTGGAAAGTCGTTCTTCAGGGCGACGAAAACGTTCTGAACAGATGTATTCTTGTAGTCGCGCCACACACGCACAACATGGAATATATTTTAGGAAATCTATCCTACTGGTCTCTGAAAAAACCATTAAAAATCATCATCAAAGATGCACACACCAAAGCTTGGTACGGAAGCGTTGTAAAAGGTCTGGGCGGAATCGGGATCGACAGAAGCCAGAAGAATGATCTGGTGAATTTCGTAGCCAAACAGTTTGAAAAAGACGATTTCAGTCTGGTCATCACTCCCGAAGGAACAAGAAGCTGGGTTCCGAAATGGAGAAAAGGCTTTTATCACATGGCTTTAGCGGCTAAAGTTCCTATCGTTCTCGCGGCGGGAGATTTTAAAAGAAAAATCATTTATCTTGGGTATACCATTCCCTACGAAAGAATTGCATCTGCACCGTTTACAGAAATTATGCAGGAAATTCAGGATTACTACATAAAAAATGATATAGTTCCTAAAATCCCGGAAAACTGGAACCCGAATATCATGGGAAATGATACTGAGGCTGGAAGTTAGAAGCTATCAAAATTACTCATTACCAATTACTTATTATTCATTATTAAAAAATATGTTCATAAAAGATAAAAGCAAGGAAGAAATATTAGAATTCATCAACAACTGGGGCGGAGAAACATTTGCAAAAACTCTGGATATCAAATTTACGGATATTGATGTTGACAATGAAACATTAACGGCAACCATGCCTGTTTCACCAAAAATTCATCAGCCTTTCGGAATTATGCACGGTGGCGCAAGCTGTGTTTTGGCAGAAACCATGGGTTCAAGCCTGTCTAATATTTTTATCGACGGTACAAAATATTTCGGAGTGGGAACCAACATCAATTCCAACCATTTAAGAAGTAAAAAAGACGGAATCGTAACAGCCGTTGCAAGATTCATCCGAAAAGGAAAAACGATGCATGTTTCAGAAATTGAGATCCGCGATGAAAAAGGTCAGCTCATTAATCATACCACGATGACGAACAATATCATCAACCGATAAGATTTAATTTTCACTAAAAGATACCAAGCTCAAAAAAAATTTGAGCTTTTTTTATTTTCCTGCTGCAACCTTTTATTTTTTCTGCATCTTATAAGAAAATAATAACCATGAAAACTTTAATTTTATTTTTTACCCCTGTTCATTTATATAAAGATTTAACTTTATCTTGAAAAGGTCAAAATTTTAATAAAACTTCCGGTAAATAAAAACCTACTATTTGTCGCGAATTAAATTATGAAGCAAAACAGCAGCAACTTCAACTGGCAGAAAATCTATCTCGATTATTCCCCGAAACTTCTGGGAATATGCAGAAGATATATTGATGATATTTACACGGCAGAAGACATCGTGCAGGACAGCTTTATTACCGCAATCCAGAAAAACGATCAGTTGAATGACGAAAAGGCTCTCTTTGCCTGGCTGAAAAAAATTGTGGTAAATAATGCACTGCAACACATCCGCAAACACAGCAAAGATACTTTTGTAACTACAGAACCTTCGGAAATCCCAGATACCTATTCAGAAATGGACCATCATTTATTAGAAGAGAAAAATGTATTCGTTTACGACTTTACCAGTGAAGAACTGCTGTCTTCCATCGACAGTCTTCCATCCCATCATAAATCCGTTTTCAATCTGTATTTTATTGAAAATCATTCTCATGCAGAAATTTCCGGTTTATTGGGAATTACAGTAAACACCTCAAAATCTCACCTTTTGAGAGCGAAAAAAGCGGTTCAGAATTATCTGATGAAGAATTTCGTCAATCAAAATACTCCGAAGAAAAAAATGGCTCAACTGCTTGTTATTTTCGGACTTGGCGGATTGCTTTGGGCGCAGACATTCAAAAGCAAATTTGCTGATTTTACCATTCAGCCATCAAAAAAACTGCAGATTCCTTCCGATCTTAAAATTGATAATGTTGCATTTTCATCATCCGGTAAAAGCCTGAAAAAGAAAATAATAATTGGAGGAACATTTTTAATCATCATCGTTCTGTCCGTTTTTTTTATAAATCCGAAGAATTCGTTTTTCACAACCGATCATGATTCAGTTTCATCAACTTTTAAAAACAAAGGTGAAATAAAAAATAAAGAGACTAAAGAATATTTAGAAACTATCAATTTCGATAAAAAAGAAAAATCAGACAATGATGCTGTAAATCAGTCAGCAACAAATATAATTGAAGAGAAAAACACTTCAAAAACAAAAATAAACGACGATGAAACAGGATTGAAAAGCAGACCGGTTTTAAAAAAAACGGCTGCAAACGACACCATTGAAGAAGCTCCGCAGAAAGTAATTGTCGTTAAAAAAATCATTAAAAGAGACACCGTATTTATTGAAAAATAAATTGAAACGCAGAATATGTCCTTCCAAAAAATAATACTTCTTTTTCTCATCGCCTGTGTTAACTTTTCGTTTGCACAGAAAATCAGGAAAAGGAAAATCGATACGGTTTACGTCTACGAAAAAGTAGTCGTTTATGATACCGTATATCTCATGAAACCTTTAAAATTCAGGTTGAATGATGTTGTGATGAAAACACCGACCGTTCAGGAAACTAAATTTGTGACGGATGTATACAAACAGGAAATCGACAAACAGAGAGCTTCAAGAAGAGCAAGATTGCGAAAACCAGTGACCTTTCAGTATGGAATTGAAGGCGGATTTGGTATAAAAAGTGCAAACTGGTCTTTAGAAAATAAACCGCAGTTCGGGGAAAATCTTGAAATCTGGGCTTCCAAAAGTTTCTTTGATTCTCAGTTTTTAGTCTGGGTTTCTGCCAATGCGTATCACTGGAATTCATCCTTCGATCTTGATGCCAATAAAGAAAGCACTTTTCTCAACGGATATTATTTTACAAAAGATAATCAGGCACTTTTATTTCAACAATTTAACAATAAGCATTTTGAGTTTGCACTTCAGCTTAAACTGATGTATAACTGGAAAAACTTCCGTCCGTTTGCAGGAATTTTGCTAAATAATCAGACTTATAAAATGCAGTTTCTGACTCCTGAAAATGACGCTTTAACCAAACTGGAGGATTTTAAAAGCACACAGACAAATCTCGGATTTTCTTTGGGTCTTCAGTACAGATTGCTGCGACGTTTCATCATTTCTGCGGAATATCAGCATTACAGCATCAAAAATATTTCCTTAAAAAACCCTGACTTTGATTTTGAGATTTTTAAGACTAATAATACCTTTGCAGAAAGAAAAATCAATGTTGGAATTTCTTATATTATTTCCCGACTCTGATTTTCGAAAAAGCTTCAAACAATGATTTATTTCAAATTTCCATTCGACGAAAAACTGTATTCCACAGATGAAAATTCCGGCGAAAACCCTATCAGTTTTTATTCTTTTGATGGATTGGAACGATTGGATTTTGGAGGAAAAATTATTGAATTAAACCCTGAAAATTTTAATCAGACAGCAATTTCAAGTAAGATTTTACCTGAGGATAAAAGCGGATTTGTTGCCGAAACAAAGGAAGAATATTTAAAAAATCTTGAAAAAGTAATTGCGGTTATCAAAGAACATCAGCTTCCGAAACTGGTCTATTCAAGAAGAAAATTTTTCACAGATTTTAAAAAAATTGATTTAAAAGAAAGCTTTAATCATCTTTGTCAATCCTATCCGAATGCATTCCGATATATTTTTATCAATGACGAAAATTCATGGATGGGTGCTTTTTCAGAAGTTTTAGGAAAATTCAGTAAAAGAACGCACGAATTTGAAACGATGAGTCTCGCAGGAACGCTTCCCGTTTCTGAAAACTGGTCGGAAAAGGAAATTGAGGAACAAAAACCTGTAACGTCCTACATCAGAAATATTTTAAATCAGTATTCTGAAAACGTAACGGAATCTGAAACCTACGATCATATTTCAGGAAATATCAAGCATCTTAGAACCGATTTTAAAGCCCGAATTAAGCATGAAAACTTAGATCAGATCATTCAGGAACTGCATCCTACTCCTGCTGTTTGCGGAATTCCGAAAGATTTTTGTAAAGAAGAAATTCAGAATATTGAAAAATTTCCGCGCGAACTGTACGCAGGATATATTAAAATTGAGACTGATGAAACGGTACAGTATTTTGTTAATCTTCGCTGTTCAAAACTGTATAAAAATGCGGTTCATTTGTTTGTAGGTGGCGGAATTACCGCACAAAGCAATCCCGAAAAAGAATGGACAGAAACTGAACTTAAATCTGAAGCTGTTCTAAAAAATCTGGCGATTTTAAAATAATAAACTTCTTTAAATTTTATTTGACCGAAAAAGAGGCAAAAGATTCAAGATTTTGTTAAAGTAAAACGCTAGAAAACTCTATGGAGTTTTATCTGTGTAGAAATCATATTCGGAAGACGTTCGGCGTTCCGTAGGAACGCTATCTTTATAAAATGTATCGTATCATAGATATCAATCCTACGGATTGATTAATAGATTTATTCTTATTTCTACACAGATTCTGCTCCTAAAGGAGCAAAACTCTTTACTTTAGATTTTTATTATTTGAGAGCTAAAATGCAATAAGAAGCAGAAATAAAAAAGCCTCCTTCAAACTGAAAGAGGCTTTATATAAGATTGTAATTCAATTATTTTCTTACTCCAATTTTGCTCCATGTATTCATTACAAAAAGCAAAATAAGACCTATTGCCGCTGAAGCTATTGAGAAAACAAACTTCAGGTTATCCTCAGACAAAATATCCGATTGCCAGTCTAAAGCATAAAGATTAATTGCGATAAACACGATGAACAGTACCAAAAATACTTTATAAAACTTCTGCATAACTCTTAAAAATTAATGTAATTCTGCACCAATTGCGCAAAATTCGCGGTGAATAATTTAATTGAAATCGCCAACAGGATAATTCCGAAAACTTTCTGTAAAATAGCGAGTGTCGCATCACCCATTTTCTTCTCCAGCCACGTTGCAGATTTCAGCACCAAATATACGAAAATTGTGTTGAGAATAATTCCAAAAATAATGTTAATATCATGAAACTCGGCTTTCAGAGACAGTGTAGTTGTTAGAGTTCCGGCTCCTGCAACCAGCGGAAATGCGATGGGAACGATGGATGCAGCCTTTGCTTCAGACGTTTTGTTGATCTCAATTCCGAGAATCATTTCCAGGGCTATGATAAAAATCACAAAAGCTCCCGCAATGGCGAACGAATTAACATCAACACCGATAAATTTCAGAATTTTATTCCCTACGAAAAGGAAAACAAGCATAATAGCTCCTGCGGTAATAGACGCTTTTTCTGCTTCTATCTGTCCGAACTTTTGCTGCAGACTTACCACGATCGGGATAGAGCCAATGATATCAATCACTGCAAAAAGAACCATAAAACAGGTAATAATCTCTTTTATCGAAAAATCATTAAATATTTCCATTTCCTTGCAATTAATAATTTCGCAAAAATATGAAAATAAATTAATTATTTGCTAATCTTAGAATACAAATTAACGATTGCTGATAAAAGTTCGTCCATTCCTTCGGAAGATTTTATCGGGGCATACTTTTCAACCTGCACTCTCTGAATAAGATTCCTGTATTCTTCGGCAATTGCTGAACCTTTTTCTTTTTCCAGCAACTCAGCGAAATGATCAGCCGGATTTACAGAATATTGGCTTTTCACTTCCTCATCAAGCTCATCGAAGGTTTGAAAAAACTTTTGATAATCTTCATTATCTTTAAGATTTTCCAAATACCCGAAGTAATCATTGATGTCTGTTTTAAACTTTTCACGGATTTCATTTTCTGTTTCAGCAACAGAACCTAAAGCCATCGGAGTCTGAATTTCTTTAGATAATCTGTTTTTTTTCTGCCACGTTTTAAACAGAAGATACATTCCGAATAACGAAAGTAAAATCGCAATATTGATGAAAAGAATATTCCAGTGGAATTTCTTTTTTTCTTTTACTTTAAATGATGTTGTTTTTAAAACTGGCGTATTTACCGTTTCTAGAAAAGTATTGGTATACTCATTCACTTTCTCAACCGCAGTGCGGGATTCAAGAATCTGATCATGAGAAAAAGCATTTACGGCTAAAGACTGCTGTCCGAGGTCCACATACTCTTTACTTGAAGGATCAAAAAAGGCAAACTGCTCTGTTTTAATGGTTATTTCTCCCGCTTTTTTAGGAATCACAAGATAATTGGCCAAAACCTCACCTTTCATCCCTTCTGTTCCCACCGTTACACGTGAAGTAATTTTGGGTGCAAAAACTTCATAATCCGGAGATTCCGCAATTTTGGGAAGCTCCATGCTTTTAAGATTCCCTTCTCCGCTTACTTTTATAAGAACATTCATCGGTTTTTTAACCTCAACTTTTTCTTTTGAAGTATTGGCAACCGTTACATTGAAGTTTCCTACTGCATTTTTAAAGCATTCCGGAGAACCTTCAGGAAGCTTTTTGACGTTGATCTTTACTTTATTGGAAACAATTTTATTTTTATTCGCATAGGAATTTAAAGAGGCAGAAACTCCCGGAATATCCACATACCCCGCTTCATTCGGGAAAACCATAAATACGGCAAGAATCTGGGATGCCATATTTCCTGCGTCGGAAGGATCAATCTCAGATTTTGTAAAGCTTACCGGAAAAACATCCAGATTGTCTTGTTCGGGAAGATGAATATTTCTTACTCTTCTGAAGTTATCCATGTTTTTTGAATACACCTTCAGAACAGCAATGGTAGGCTGATCCTGATACACTTCACGGTCATCAATCTCCATATTGAGATAAACGTCTTTTGAAGCATTGTTTGCAGCCACTGGTTTCTTTTCTACATCTTTTATAAAAATGTCAAAAGGTTCCGTCTTATAAATTTTATTGTTGATGGTAATCAGGAAAGATCCGATCTTTACTTTTCCTTTCTGTTTGGGTTCAAGAGCAAGTCTTGTGATGGTCTGTGAAACGGCAACGTTACTTTCGGGATCTATAAATCCATTGCTCAGTGAACCGGTACCAATAAGATTGAATTTAGAAAAATCAGGAAGACGAAGTTTTGTCTGCTGATTATATTCGGCTCCTTCTACCTCAAGAACGATGCTGAGATTTACAATTTCTTTGGAGCTATAAGTTGTTTTATCCGGAATTACAGAAAGATTTACCTGTCCGTAAGAAATTACGGAAGACATTAAAAGTAATATGTAAATAATTCTGTTCTGCATCACCAATCTTTCTCGTTGCTCTCGGGCATCGAATAAGAATTTTTATTCAAAATTCTTCTGGCGGTTTCTTTTTCCTTGTCGCTTACTTTGTTGAGTATTTGATTTTCGAGACCTTTAGGGATTTTGCCTTCATTATTCTGGTTTCGGTTGGGATCATTTCCCTGTCCGTCTCCTTTATTCTGCTGACCTTGTCCCTGATCCTGCTTTTGATCTTTTCCTTTTTGATCATCATTTTGCTGTTGGTCTTTACCACCGCCTCCTTTACCGGAGTTATTTTGCTGTTGTTTTTTCTGTTGGTTTTCTTTATCCTTCAGCTTGGCAATCTCGTAATTTTTTCTTGTTACTTCGCTGTAAGGATTTTGCTTCAGGGACTGTCTGTAGAATTCTGCTGCCTTTTCAGGCTTATTCATCTGCATATAGGTGTTCCCCAAATTATGAAGAGCTGCTGCTTTATCCGGAAGCGTCTGAGAAAGTTTCTGAGCCGTCTCGAATTCTGCTTTTGCCTCTTCGTATTTTTTGCTTTTATATAATGCGTTTCCTAAATTGTAGTGCGCTGTAAAATCTTTGCTGTTGGTTCTTATCGCTTCCAGATATTTTACAGACGCGCCATCATAATCTTTACCGTTGAATTTTTCATTGCCTTCATAGACTAAAGTCCTGTAGTTTTTCTGCCCGAAAAGATTTCCCGGAAAGATGAAAGCAATTATAAACGATAAAAAAATGATTTTAGTATTCATTATGTGCAAAATTATTCCTTTAAATGTTAATAAACAGTGTCTTATTTGTTAAAATTGGGTTAAAGTAATAGTCTGGTTCTGAGACAATGTATCCGGATTATTAAACATTAAAATCTCTTTTAGGATTAAATAAATAAATCAGAAAGAAGAAAAATAGAGAAACTGCCAGAAAATACTGGTAATAATGATTCGCATTCTGTGATTTCACCATGGTTTCAGATGATCCTGTTTTCTTTTTCAAAGCGTCTAAAATTCTGTCAGGAGCTTCATTGATGTTATTTCCGTCAATATAGCTTCCTCCGGTTGCATCAGCCATTTTTTTCAGCGCTTCGGTCTGTCTTTTGGAGATAACGGTCTGTCCGTTGATATCACTTTTATATCCCATTAACTGTCCGAAAACATATTCCGGAACCGGAGCTCCCTCTTCTGTTCCTATTCCGACGGACGTAATCATAATTCCCTCTTTTTTAGCCAGTCGTATTGCTGCTTCGTCATTTCCTTCGTTGTCTTCACCATCACTCAGCAAAACAACTTTTCTTCCGTCTTTGCTTACATTTTTGAATTTTTCGGCAGCAATTTTCATCCCGTTCAGAAAATCTGTCCCCTGAATCTGCATGGAGTTTGTTTCGATTCCGCTGATGTAGGTTTCTGCCGAGCTGTAATCTGTGGTTAAAGGCATGATGGAGGTCGCCTGTCCTGCAAAAATCACCATTCCTACCTTATCGCTTTTCATCTTCTGCATCGTCTGAAGCATGAGATTCTTTGCTTCCGTTAAACGGCTCGGATTAATATCTTCCGCATTCATCGAGTTGGAAACATCCAGCATGAAAATGACATTATTTAATTTCTGACTGGTTTTAATTTCTTCTGAACCGCTTAACAAATCGATAATCGAAAATATTAAAAACAATGTTCCAAAAAGATAGAGCGCCGGAAAAAACTTGGTAAAACCGGATTTTTTTTCAAATAACTGCTCATGAAACTGACTGTCTGCGAAAATTTCTCTTTTCTTTTTTTTCCATTTCAGAAAACGGACCAAAAAGGAAGCTAAAAGCGGCAAAAGCAACAGCAACAACAAAAACCAATAATTACCTAAATACCAATCCATTAACTTAAAATTTTATAAAACACCCATCTCAGTAATGCGTCTAAAAACAGCATACCCAAAGCAATCCACAGGAAAATTTTAAAATATTCCTGATAATTGAAAAGCTTTGCCACCTTTACATCAGATTTTTCCAGTTGGTTAATTTCATCATACACTTCTTCAAGACTGCTGTTTGATGTAGCTCTGAAATATTTTCCGCCCGTCATTTGCGCGACTTCTTTTAAAACAGGCTCATCAATCTTCACCTCAGTTTCCGTAAAAACAAGATCTCCGAAAATATCGGTCTGTGTAGGCATCAAAGCGTATCCGTTCGTTCCGATTCCGATGGAATATACTTTAATTCCGTTATTTTTAGCCAGTTCCGCAGCAATTGCAGGAGGCATTGCATTTTCAATGGTATTTACACCATCCGTCATGAGAATGATGATTTTACTTTTTGCCTTGCTGTTTTTCAAATGGTTAACCGCAACGGAAAGTCCTTCTCCGATGGCTGTTCCCGGCTGTAATTCCAGAGGATTAAGATTGTTCAGTTCATCCACAACAACCTGATGATCAGACGTTACCGGAACTTTGGTAAATGCTTCTCCGGAATAGGCTACGAGACCAATTCTGTCATTCGGTCTTTTATTAACGAATTTAATCGCAATATCTTTTAAAGCCGTTAAACGGTCGGGCGTTAAATCTTTTGCCAGCATACTCAGGGAAACATCCACAGAAAGCATGATATCGATCCCTTTTGTATCGTCTCTGTCCTGAGAAACCGTAAAAGTTCTCGGTCTTGCCATCGCAATTATGAGTGCAGAAAGAATAATGTACTTCGATATTCTCAGGATAAACATAATGAAATGAATTCCACCGCTTTCCCCCATATTTTTTACCGTAGGAACTTTTATTCCTTTTCTTTTCTGTCGGCTTGCATCCCTGAATAACAAAGGGATAAACAGCGCGAAAAGCAACAGAAACCACGGACTGTAAAATTCAAAATCAGGCATCCTTTCTCAAGTTTTCAAATTCAAGATCTTTTGAGGATCTTTTTACAAAATCTCTGATGTCGGCAAAATCTTTTTCCATGGTTGCCTGATCCGGGAATGTTTTCGCAAATTTCACCAGATCGCCTCTTAAAAATACGTCTTCTACTATTTTTTCATTTTCCTGAGAAATGGTATTGTTCTTCTTCATCACATCAATAAGGTCATCCGTTAGTAAAACATCTGCCGGAACGCGGTATTGTTTTGCGATGAATTTTCGGGAAATATCGATCAGTTCAACATAAAATGAACGGTAATTTCCACTTTCCACATATTTTTTCTTTTTGAGAGAATCCAGTTCCTTCAGGGTCTGATTCGTGGCGACAACCGGCGAATCTTTTGGTTTTCGTCCGAATTTAATGAACATGATGACCGCAATGATGAGACAGATGACCGCAATGGCGGCTAAAATATAAAACTTATAGAGTTCCCAGTAATCGGTGGCTTCAAGTTTTACTTCTTTGTTATTCATAATGTCATTAATCTGGTCTGTTTTCTGAGCCGTATTAATAACATCAATTTCGTAAGGAATTGTTTTCAGAACTTTTCCGTTGACTTTGAATTCCAGTTCGGGAATCGTAAATTTTCCTTCATCAAAAACAGCAAATTCAATTCTTCTGTAATAAACATCCTGAGTCTGCGCGATACTGTCCTTAATTTCTTCGAAATGAAAAGGCAGCAACTCATTTTCGCGAGCTGCAGAAACTTTTTCATTGTTCAGGTTATTAATGGTGATCACAATGTGGTTCACTTCTCCCAAAGCAATGGTTTTCTTCTCAACACTGGAAGAAAGGATCTGCGAAAACGCATTTGCACAGATTAAAAAACAAAATATAAATAATAGTTTTTTCAATTTTATTATTAAATTTTAACGTCGTTTTTGTCATTCTGACGAAGGAAGAATCTGTATTAAAAAAGATTGCTTCGTCGTTCCTCCTCGCAATGACAAAAAGTGTCTATTTTTATTTCTTCTGAAAATAATTATACAGTAATCTCGAATAATCCGAACCTGTACTAATATTCATAAAACTCGCCGAACTATTGGCAAAATCTTCTTCTAAAGATTTCAGCTTCTGCTTTTTGGCTTCGGCAAAATTGTATCTCCATCTTGCACTTGAGGTATTTACCCAAATTTGCTTTCCGGTTTCTGCATCATATAATAAGGTATATCCCACATCCGGAATTTCATTGTCTTTTTCATCATAAATTCTCATTCCCAACAACTGATGTTTTTTGGAAGCCACTCTCAGCATTTTAGAGTCATATTCATCTTCAAAATCCGAAAACAGGAAGACCAGAGATTTCCGTTTGAAAATTCCCATCATGTATTCCATCGCTTTATCCATTTTTGAAATGGCAGGAACATAATCTGCGGTTAAAATGGTACTGATAATGGATAAAATATGTTTTCTTCCTTTCTGTGGCGGAATAACTTTGTACACTTTATCCGCAAACAGAATCAAGCCAACTTTATCATTATTTCCTGCCGCTGAAAAACCCAGACTTGCTGCAATTTCGGCAACGTATTCTCTTTTCAATTGATTTTTGGTTCCGTAATCCATCGAAGCGGAAATATCCACAACCAACATCATCGTCAGTTCACGTTCCTCCTCCATTACTTTTACGAAAGGTTCCCGGAAACGTGCTGTTTTGTTCCAGTCGATCCTGCGGATCTCATCTCCAAACTGATAGGGACGAACTTCCGAAAACGTCATTCCCTGTCCTTTAAAAGCACTGTGATATTGCCCCATTAAAGTAGCTTCCGTCTTCTTTCGGGTCCGGATTTCTATCTGCTTTACTTTTTTTACAATATCTTTTATCTGCATTTCCTTTGTTTGAGCGTTTTAGTGTATGAGCGTTTTTTTGAAATTTTGTAAACTTCCATCATCATGCTTCCAACTCCCCAACTATTTAAATTCAATTGATACATTCAGCCATTCTTCATCAAATTTCGGGCTGTATTTTTTGTAGAAATTAATGGCAGGTTCGTTCCAGTTTAAAACCTGAAAAACCATTCCGCTGTATTGGTTAGATTTTCCGTATTCCATGGTGGCTTCAAATAATTTCTTCCCGATTTGTTTTCCTCGCAGATTTTCCGTCACCACAAGATCTTCCAGATACAATCTTCTTCCCTTCCAGGTCGAATATCTGTCGTAATACAAAGAGATCCCGACAATTTCACCATTGAATTCTGCTACAAAAGCTCCCCAAACAGGAGATTTTCCGAATCCGTCTTCAATAAACTGATCTAAAGTTAAGGTAACTTCATGCAAAGCCTTTTCATAATCTGCCAGTTCTTTAATCAGTTCCAGCATTGGTTCACAATCTTCCTGAACTGCCTTTCTAATAACTACTTCACTCATTACGGAGCCTGAATTTTTGCTAAGATTCTATTGATGATCTCTTCTGAAGAAATTTCCTCCGCTTCAGCTTCGAAAGTTAATCCGATCCTGTGTCTCAGAACATCTTTTGCCAGCGATTTTACATCTTCCGGAATTACAAACGCTCTTCCTTTTAAGAATGCATAGGCTCTGGAAGCAATGGCAAGATTAATGGACGCTCTCGGAGAAGCCCCGAAACTGATATAATTTTTAAGTTCAGAAAGTCCGTAATCTTCAGGAAAACGGGTTGCAAAAACCATATCCAGAATATATTTTTCAATCTTTTCATCAAGATAGATCTGATTGATTAATTCTTTTGCTGCTACGATATGTTCAAGAGAAATTACCGGCTTTACGGTCGGCTGATGTGAAGTTGAAACCATTCTCATCACGGTTCTTTCATCTTCAAGTTTTGGATAATCGATCGTACATTTCAGCATAAAACGATCACTTTGCGCTTCTGGTAAAAGATAAGTACCTTCCTGATCGATCGGGTTTTGCGTTGCCAATACCAAAAATGGTTTTGGAAGTTTCATGGTTTCGTCTCCGATGGTTACCTGCTTTTCCTGCATCACCTCCAAAAGAGCCGACTGCACTTTCGCTGGTGCACGGTTGATCTCATCCGCCAAAACGAAATTCGCAAAAACAGGACCTTTTTTTATGGAGAAATCATTGTCTTTTACATTGTAAATCATTGTTCCCACAACATCTGCTGGAAGAAGATCCGGCGTAAACTGAATTCTGGAAAACTCTCCGTGAACCGCTTCAGCCAGAGTTTTTATCGCGAGAGTTTTTGCCAGTCCCGGAACACCTTCCAAAAGAACGTGACCATTGCCCAAAAGACCGATCAGAAGACGGTCTATCATATATTCCTGTCCAATAATAACCTTGTTGATTTCCTGTCTCAAAAGAGAAAAAAAGTAGTTTGCTTCTTTTACCTGCTCCGTCAATTGACGGATATCTTCAGCTTGATTGATCTCTGACATATCTTGATTTAAAATAATGGGTAAATTTCCAATAAATACTTGCATTAATCAACATAAAAAACGCCATTTTTGAGTTAAAGTTTGTTAAATATTCCGGCATTAATGCAGGATCCTGAATAGATGAAGGCTTAAAACTCAATACAATCAATCTTATTTTTCTTAAAAATATATAAATTTTGCTTTAATCCACCGTTCAAAAATTGTCATTTCCAGTTTATTAAACTATTTTTGGAGATTAAAATTTTTGCAAAATGAATTATCATTTTCAAGCGCACAGACAAGTAAGAAAAAACCTTCTGGATATTCTGCAAAACACTTCTCATGAAGATCTTTTACTGATTCCGGACGGTTTCAATAATAATCTTTACTGGAACATTGCTCATACGGTTGCTACACAGCAGTTGCTGCACTATTACTTAAGCGGAAATCCTTTCAGAATTGATAAATATTGGATCGAAACTTATAAAAAAGGAACGCTTCCGAATCTGGATGTGCAGAAATCTGAAGTGGAAGATCTGGAGTTTTTATTAACCGAAACTTCGAAAATCCTGATGAAAGATTACGACAGCGATTTCTTTTCAGATTATACGCCTTACACCACAAGTTTTGGGCTGGATCTGAAAAGCATTCAGGATGCCATCATTTTTAACAATATGCACGAAGGTCTGCATTATGGTTATGCTTTGGCGCAGAAGAGAGCTATTTTAGGGGAAAAATATTAGAGGTTCAAAGTTTTTAGTTTAAAGTTTAAGGTTCATGGCAACAGTAAATAGATTCGAAGATTTAGAAATTTGGAAATTATCGCGCGAATTGTGTAAAGAAATTTATGGAATTATTGAATCAACAAATCTTAAAAATAATTTTAAACTTTGCAATCAGATTGACAGCTCCTCGGGTTCAATTATGGATAATATTGCAGAAGGATTTGAAAGAAACGGAAACAGGGAATTTATTCAGTTTCTTTCAATAGCAAAAGCTTCTTGTGGCGAAACAAGATCACAGTTATACCGGGTTTTTGACAGAAATTTTATCTCTGAGGAAAAATTTGAAACACTAAAAGAACAAACTGAAGTATTAAGCCGAAAAATTGGCTCATTTATTAAATATTTAAATATAACAGATTTAAAAGGAACAAAGTACAAAACATGAAATTCTGGTTTTGAGTTTAAGGTTTATTGTTTTTAGCCTTTCACCGAACTCAAAACTTTAAACATAGAACTTTGAACCTTTAACATAAAATTTATTCAATGAAAGACGATTTTATTTTCGGGCTGCGTCCCGTAATTGAAGCTATAGAAGCGGGAAAAACAATTGACAAGGTTTTTGTGCAGAATGCATTGCAGGGACCTATTTATGCTGAACTTAAAGCCATTCTGGCGAAAAATAAAATACGTCCCAATTACGTTCCGGTAGAAAAGCTGAATCGTTTTACGAGAAAAAATCATCAGGGAGTGGTTGCTTTTATTTCAGATGTTCCTTTTCATAAAGTGGAAGATGTGGTTCCTCAATTGTTTGAGGACGGAAAAACTCCTTTTTTATTGATTCTGGACAGATTAACGGATGTAAGAAACTTTGGCGCCATCTGCAGAACCGCAGAATGTGTGGGAGTTGATGCGGTGATTATTCCTGAAAAAGGAGCAGCCCCGATTAATTCCGATGCCATAAAAACTTCAGCAGGAGCTCTTTATAATGTGAAAATCTGTAAAGCACCGAATCTGGCTCATGTGGTAGATTTTCTTCAGCAAAGCGGAATTTCTGTTTTTGCAGCAAGTGAAAAGGCTGAAAAATTAATTTATGATATTGATTTTACAGAACCTTGTGCAATCGTTATGGGAAATGAAGAAACAGGAATATCCAAAGAGGTTCTTCACCATTCTGACGAAAAAATAAAACTTCCGATCGAGGGAAAAACACAGTCTTTAAATGTTTCTGTTGCGTGTGGAGCAATTTTATATGAAGCGGTGAGACAGAAATTTATGAAAGCCAATTAATTCCATTAATATTTAAAAATTTACAATGAAAAACATAGCAGCGTTAGCGCTCATCTCAACCATAGCCATTGTTTCATGCAACAAAAAAGAAACGGCAAAAATTACAAAAGTAGATCCTAAAACCGGAAAAACGATTACGGTGGAAGTTCCGGCAGATTCCGTAGCAAAAGTAGAGGAAAATCCTGCGATTAAAGATTCAGCGGGTGTGTATACGCAGACTTTTAAACTGGAAAAAGGAAAAACTTATCCTTTAACAACGTATCAGAGAGATACGAAAACAATGACTGATCCTCAAGGGAAAACTCTGAACGGAACGAGTGAATCTACCGACGAAATGTCTTTTACGGTGAATGATATTAAAGGAAATGTCTACGATATTACATTAAATCTAATCGCAAAAAGAAGCTCTCAGACGGCACAGGGAAAAACAATCGTAGTAGATACGAAACTGCCGATCCCGAAAGAGGATGACCTGAAGATGATCTGGAATATCAACAGAGCATTGACCGGAAATAAGCTGAACATGAAGATGGACACCAAAGGAAATGTAATTTCAATTACAGGTTTTGATGCTGTTTACACTAAAGTTGCCAATTCTGTAGGATCGCTGATTAAAGATAAAAACCAGAAAGAAAGCGTAGTTGCAAGTCTTAAGGAATCTTTCAACGAAAAAGTTCTTAGAGATCAGTTCAATAAAAATTTAACGATTATTCCTAAAAAAGGTGCGAAAATAGGAGAAAAATGGACGAACAGCGAAAATGCTGATGCACAGGGAAGAATTAAAGTGACGTCTAACTATATTCTGAAAAGTGTAGGAAACGGGGTGGCTGAAATTTCTGTAACCGGAGGAATTCCAAAGAAAGTTAATAAGGAAAATCAGGGTGATGTTACGCACAGCTTAAGCACGGAACTTACACAAAACGGAACGATTACGTTTGACCAGAATACAGGATGGATCAAAAACCAGAATATTTCTGTAAAAACGACACAGATTGAAAGTATTTCCAGAGGAAAAGAATCTCAGTCTATGACGAGTGTTTCCAATTCTTCTGTAATGGTAAATCCTTCTGCGAAATAAAGCAGATCGTTTAAAGTTGAAATGTCAAAGCTTACAAAGACTTTGAGCATTAAACCTTAAATATTTTTATTATGATGAAACATATTTTTGAGTTTGTACTCGCAACGATTATCATCTATTTTGTATGGAATATTCTGAAGAGAATCTTTTTCAGAAAATTTCACAGCTATCTGTCTAACCAGAACAGAAACGAAAACAGAAGGGAGCAGGACATCAGAAACTCAGACAATACGAAGAAAAAAATCAACTGGGACGCAGAAACCGTTGATTATGAAGAGGTAAAAGAAAACAACAGCAAAAGGTAACAATTCCGAAAAATATTTAGATAATAACCATCAATATGGCGAAAAATAAAAACCTGATTTATATTGCAATTTCATTAGTTGTATTTATCGTTTTAGCATTTTTATACTCCACTCCTGTTTTTACGGGAAAGCAGCTTTTCCAGCATGATATCGTTCAATATCGGGGCGGGGCAAAAGAGCTTCTCGATTACAGAGCCGATACCGGAAAAGAAACCTACTGGAGCGATTCCATGTTCGGAGGAATGCCGACGTATCAGATGGGAAGTCAGTTTAACGGAGACATCATCAAAAAAATTGATTCCAAACTGAATTTTCTGCCAAGACCGGTTAATTATCTTTTTCTTCTTTCCGCAGGATTTTTCCTTTTGGGAATGGTTGTGGTAAGAAACTGGAAATATGCCCTTTTAGGAGCTACTTTTTTCGGACTTTCCACCTATTTTTATATTGCCATCGCAGCGGGACACAACGGAAAAATCAATACCATTGAATATTTCGCACCGCTCTTAGCAGGAATTTTACTCGTCTACATCCGGAAACAATATATTTGGGGCTTCATTGTCACTACCCTATTTATGGGGCTTCAGATTGCTGCAAACCACCCACAGATGACGTATTATCTCTTTCTGGCTCTAGGATTTTTATTCCTTTCTGAACTGGTAAGAGGTATTCTGAAAAAAACACCAATGAAACACTTCCTGATTTCGTCCGGAATTGTTGCTGCTTCATGTTTAATTGGAGTCGGAATGAATTCTCAGAGAATCATGGCGAATTCAGAGTACATCAAAGAAACCGTTCGTGGAAAGCAGATCCTTACGAACAGCAGCAATACAGGCGGAGATTCCGGAATGGATAAAGAAAGTATGCTGATGTGGAGCTACGGAAAACTGGAAACTTTAAACCTCTTCATCCCGAGATTGATGGGAGGCGGAAGTCAGGAACCGGAAGGAAAAGAAATGATGGCTAAAATTCAGGAATTGGTTCAGGAAAACGTAAGCTCACAAGCTGAATATGACAGAATTTCCAAAGGTTTCGGAAATCTAACCTATTGGGGAGATCAGCCGGGAACTTCAGGACCTGCTTATCAGGGAGCTATTGTTTGTTTTCTTGCGCTTTTAGGATTCTTCATCGCATGGAAAAAATACCGCTACTGGATTTTAGGAGCTTCTATTCTCACCGTATTTTTAGCTTGGGGAAGTAATTTCATGGCACTTTCCGACTTTTTCATCGATTTTGTGCCTTTTTATAATAAATTCAGAGCACCTTCTTCTATTTTGGTGGTTGTAGAATTATTATTCCCTTTAATTGCGATCATCGGATTATACAGATTCTTCACAGATAAAACACTCACACAGGAATACAAACAAAAAACACTTCTTTACGTAGGCGGCGGAACTTTAGGTTTTGTATTGATTTTACTGGTTTTCGGAAAATCTTTATTAGGATTTCATACCGATAATGAAAAAACCTACCTTCCTCCTTTCCTATTAGATTATCTTACAGATGAAAGATTTAAATTATTCAGAATCGATGCCATCAAAGCATTTATGTATGTTGCTATTGCAGTTGCTGCTTTATTTCTTGTTTTAAAGCAAAAACTAAATCAGAATATCGCTTTGGTAATTATTGGAGTAGTAAGTTTATTCGATCTTTGGACGGTTAACAAGCGTTACCTGAACGATGATAATTATGTTGATAAAATCTTTGCTGAAAATCCTTTCCAGACGGAAAGCTCAGATCTGATGGCTGAAAAAGTTCAGGGAAATCCGAATCTGGAACCTATTTTAGCGAATGTAAATGTGAACAAAACATTAGAAACCATCGCCGAAAAAGATAAGACTCATTACAGAATTTTCAACAATATTTTAGGAACATTCAGCGAAACAAACACTTCTTATTTCAAATCTTCTATTGGAGGTTATCACGCGGTAAAACTGAGAAGATACGATGATGTAATCAACGAATATTTCCAGATCATGGATTCCGTAAAAGTTCCGAATATCCTGAATCTTCTGAATGCAAAATATTTGGTTTTAGGAGGTCCGGAACAGCCTCAGGCAATGCCGAATCCTAAAGCCAACGGAAACGCATGGTTTGTAAGCGATCTTAAATTCGTAGAATCTCCGAATCAGGAAATCAAAGCAATCGGAACCATCAACAGCAAAAGAACCGCTGTTATTTCCGCAGATGATAAGAAATATTTCGACGGAAAACCTGTTCAGGCAGACTCAACAGCCTTCATCAATTTAACAAAATATCAACCCAACGAACTGGAATTTAAATCGCAGTCCAAAACGCCGCAATTGGCAGTGTTCTCTGAGATTTACTATCCTCACGGCTGGAAATTCTTCATCGATGAAAAAGAAGTTCCTTACATTAAGGCAGATTATCTGCTTCGTGCCGTTCACGTTCCTGCGGGAAATCATAGTGTGAGAATGGTCTTTGAACCCGAAGTTATCGAAAAAGGAAAATGGATCTCGCTTATCTGTTTTGGTTTGTTTATTGTTTTGAGCGGCGCTGGTTTTTTTTGGTTAAATAAAAATAAGAAGCAAACCCAACCTAAAGAAGCTTAGATTTCACGATGTCATTCTGAACGAAGCAAAGCGCAGTGAAGAATCTCTTTTACTGAACACAATAAACACAACAATGAAAACCCTGAAAACTCACAATTATTATGTTTATATATTGACTAATAAAATCAAAACAGTCTTATATACTGGAGTAACTAATGATTTAGAAAAAAGATTATATTGGCATAGAAATCCAGAAGCTATAGATAAAAGCTTCACCTTTAGATATAAATGTTTTTATTTGGTTTATTTTGAGCATTTCAAGGATATTGATGTTGCAATAAATAGAGAAAAACAAATTAAAGGCTGGATTAGAAGCAAGAAAGAAAGTTTAATTAACGAATTTAATCCAACTTGGAAATTTCTAAATGATGAAATTAAATGAGATTCTTCATTCCGCTTCACTTCATTCAGAATGACAACAGAATTCATTATTAATGGAACCAAAAAAAATACTCATCATCACCTATTACTGGCCTCCTGCAGGAGGTCCCGGTGTGCAGAGATGGCTGAAATTTGCAAAATATTTACCAGAATTCGGATGGAAACCTGTGATTTATACACCGGAAAATCCGAGTTATCCTTTGCTGGATGAAAGTTTGATGAAAGATGTTCCGAAAGATCTGGAAATTGTAAAAACAAAAATCTGGGAACCTTATCAACTGGCTGAAAAACTGAACAAAAGCAACAAAAAATTTAAAGCGGGACAGTTTGATGTCGGGAAAAATCAAAGCTGGAAATCTAAGCTTTCGATTTGGATAAGAGGCAATTTTTTCATTCCCGATGCGAGAGTTTTCTGGGTGAAACCTTCCGTAAAATTTCTGGAACAATATTTAAAAGAGAATCAGATTGAGGTTGTGGTAACTTCGGGACCGCCCCATTCTTTACATTTAATTGGTTTGAATTTAAAAAAGAAACTTCCCAACCTGAAATGGATTGCCGATTTCCGTGATCCGTGGACAGAAATCTCTTATTACAAACACTTAAAACTGACCAAAAGTTCCGACCAAAAGCACCGTCAACTGGAAAGCGAAGTGTTCAGAAATGCAGATATTACGTTAGCAACAAGTTACACCGATGCTGAAAATTTCCGTAAAAACGGAGCCAATGCACTTTGTATTACGAATGGTTTTGACGAGTCAGACTCAAACAATCAAACGCTTAAATTCTCCGACACTCAAACAAAATTCACATTAAGTTACATCGGAGTTCTGGAACAGTTGAGAAACCCTGAAAATCTCTGGAAAATTCTGAATGATATGGTTACAGAAAATGCAGAATTTGCTGAAAAATTTACCTTGAAGTTTGCAGGAAGAGTTGATGATAAAATTCTGAATTCAATAGAACATTCAAACCTGAAAAATCATATTCTGAATTTAGGATATCTTTCCCACGACATGGCGATTGAAGAAATGCAGACTTCGGAAATACTGCTCATCACCAACTTTCCGAACGACTCTTCCAAAGGGATCATCCCCGGAAAAATATTTGAATATCTGGCAACAGGAAAACAAATCATTTCTTTTGGGCCCAAAGATGCAGATGTTTCGAAAATTTTAAATGAAACACAGGCCGGAAAACATTTCAGTTATGATGATTCCGGGAAAATTAAAGAATTTATTTTAGAAAAATTTGAACTTTGGAAAGACGGAAATCTTTCGGAAAACACTCAGAATATTGAACAGTTTTCAAGAAAAAATTTAACTAAAAAATTAGCGGAAATTTTATAATCACGAAGATTTTACATATTAACGTACTGTATTGACATCACATTATGTTAGTATTAGAGATGTCACCCTGAGCTTGTCGAAGGGTCTCTGCCGGAATAAGTTATTAACAATTCAGTTACTTATAAAACAAATATTTATAAGATTCTTCCTTCGTCAGAATGACATAGGATCGTTGAACTTCTTTTGAATGAAAATTACATTCAACAATTATACATTGTTTAAATATTGCAGTTAGTATTAGAGATGTCACCCTGAGCTTGTCGAAGGGTCTCTGCCGGAATAAGTTATTAACAATTCTATTACTTATAAAACAACCATTTATAAGATTCTTCCTTCGTCAGAGTGACATAGGATCGTTGAACTTCTTTATGAATGAAAATTACATTTAACAATTATACATTGTTTAAATATTACACTGAGCATTCACAACATTGCAATTTTTTTAAATTTATTCTAAATCGTCCACTGATCGTTAACAACACCAATAAGATAATACGTTCCCTGAAATTCTTCAAAAATCAGACGAAGACATTTCCAGTCCATTCCGGAGTTGGCTTCTGAGCCTTTCATGAAATTTTCCGTAAAATCTGCATTTGGATAAATTTCCTTTACATTATTCAGAGAATTGCCTTTTCCCTGAAACTCATTTAAAGAAACCTGTGCGGTCGCAAAATCTTTGGAGTACACCCAGTCTGCTAAATAATCATGGATAGTCGCTCTGTACAGATCTCCGGAACCGTCCATTGTTCCCCAAGTAAAAAGTGTTTTGGTAGGTTGATATCTGATAAAATCTGCTTTTGAAAATTTCTTGTCTTCTTTTGGATTCACAAAAGCGTACATCGAAAAACGGACTCCTTTTTCAGGATGAATAAATTCCGCAAACTTCTTAAAGTTTTTATCCTTTAAAGCCTGTATAATGTCCTCATTGATCTTTTTTAAAGACTGATCTTTGGTAATTTTTGCTTTACTAATGACTGAACTATCCGTAATGGTTTTGCCTTTAGCATTAACCTCATCATTAACGAATTTTTCAGGGTTCTTCTTACACGCAACCGCAGATAAAGCCAGCAAGGAAATGATTATTTTTTTCATGTTTTTAATGTCTGATTATCATTTACCAAAATAAATGCCATGCTTTTAGAATCGTTTTGAAAGTTTACTGTTGAAGGAATTTCATATTTTTCGAATAGATGGTCATTATGAAAAGAATAGTTTTTTGCTTTTACCGAAAAAGCCTTTGTTGATGGGTTTTCCTTACATTTGTTGTATGGAAATTTTAGATATTCTTATCATCGGAGGCGGACCGATCGGGCTGAACTGTGCACTGGAAGCGCAGAAAAATAATCTTTCTTATCGGGTTATCGAAAAAGGAACCATCGTTAATTCTCTGTACAATTATCCTTTATATATGCGGTTTTTCTCGACTGCCGAAAAACTGGAAATCGCCGGAATTCCTTTTATTTCAACAGCACCAAAACCCGGAAGACAGGAAGCGCTGGAATATTATCAGGGAATTACAAGACAGCGGAATATCAACATCAATTTATATGAAAAGGTAGAAAAAGTTTCCAAAGAGAATGAAATTTTCACCATTGAAACTTCGAAAGGAAAATATTCCGCGAAAAACGTCATTATTTCAACTGGATTCTATGATATTCCGAATCTGATGAATATTCCCGGAGAAGATTTACCCAAAGTAAAACATTATTATACAGAACCTTATCCTTACGCAAAACAGAAAATCGTTGTGGTAGGTTCGAGCAATTCGGCGGTCGATGCTGCTTTGGAAACTTACAGAAAAGGCGCGGAAGTCACCATGATTATACGCCATTCCGAGATTTCAAAAAGTGTAAAATACTGGGTGAAACCGGATATTGAAAACAGAATTGCGGAAGGAAGTATTGCTGCTCATTTCAATGCCGAATTGATGGAAATTAAACAACATTCCGTTGTTTTTAAAGATGGAAAAGGTGAATTGCAGGAAATTGAAAATGATTTTGTTCTTGCAATGACCGGCTATCTTCCTGATTTTGACTTCTTGAGAAATTCCGGAATTGAATTGCAGGGCGATTGTCTTAACCCGCTTTATCATCCTGAAACCATGGAAACCAATGTTCCGAATCTGTATTTGGCGGGTGTGGTTTGCGGAGGAAAAGATACGCATCTCTGGTTTATTGAAAATTCGAGAATTCATGCGGAAATGATTGTGAAAAACATTCTTTCGAAATAATGTCATTGCGAGGAACAAACGTGACGAAGCAATCTTTATCTATTTTTATCGTTTATCTTTAATTAATCATATATTTAGTTTTAGACAAGCTCAGTATAAACTTTTCACTCAGCAAAGAATCCAAAGTTTTTTTAATGATTACAAATTACGGACAACAACACGAGATTGCTTCGTCGCTTCGCTTCTCGCAATGACGTTAAAAATCAACCTTCATACCCAACACAAAATTTCTTTTGGCAGCCGGATTGTAATAACGGTTTCCGAAAGCATTAATATCGAAGCCTAAAACATACTCTTCATTATATAAGTTTTGAATCTGAAGATATACATTGACTCTCGTTTTTTCAAAATCTACAGGAAATCTGAATTGAATATTTCCAATTAAATTTGATTCAGACCAAACAGAATTGGCATCATTTAAAGGAATTTTTGAGGTGTAAAAATGGGAATAATCTACCGAAAGTTTTCTGAAAAACGTAAAATTCAGCAAACTGTTGATTGTTGTTTTGGGAACTCCGGTGATTTCATTTCCTGAAAAATCATTTCCGTTCTGCTGATAATTTTTAAATGTAAAATCGTAAAAGCTTCCTGAAAACCTGAATTTAAAATGGTTTAAAAAGTTGTTTTTCAGATTGAAATTCTTCGATTCCATTAAAATTTCAACTCCTTTTTGAACGGTTTCTCCGGAATTGACGAAGTATTCCTGTCCTGCTTCGTTCTGCCTTCTCACAATTGCATCTTTCATCCGGAAATCAAAATAACTTCCTTCCACAAAAATATAGTTGCCGAATTGTTTTCGAATCCCGATTTCCTTGTTCCAGCCGAATTCGGGTTTTAAATCTGTATTAAACTGCTGATTCGAAGAGCGGATTTCTTCATTCGTTGGTGCAGAATTCCCCTTCCCTATTTTTCCGCGCACAGAAAAACCTTTTCCCAAAAGATAGGTGAAACCAAAATTAGGCAGCCATTGGTTTTTAAAATGAACTTTTCCTTCTTCATTTCGGGGATATATCCGGTTCCAGTCGTAAGAATTTGAATTTAAACTGATGGAAAGTTCGGTGAATAATTTTTCGCTGACATTCAGTTTTTGAGAAAGAAAGAAAAATCCTGAAGTATTTTTAATCTGATCGAAATTCTGTGGGTTTCCTTCTGTTCCTCTGTTATTATCGTAATTTCTGACCAAAATATCATTAATTCCGCCTTCAAATCCCAATCGGTAGGCTAATGAAATGGTATTCCAGTTTTTTTCGTAATTGAGATGCGTTCTTAATGCAAAATTCTTTTCAAAACGGTTTTCATAATGGGTGATAAACGGATTTTCAAAATCGACATATGAACCCTGAATTAAAATGAAATGGGAGAAATCAGGACTGAAGTTATAATCATTTGAAACTCCTGCCAAAATCATTTTATTGCGGATTCCGGCATCCTGTTCTTTTGCACCCGAAACTGTTTTGGTTGCAGGTCTTGCCTGTTTTCGGTTGATCTGCATCTGTTCTAAAGTAAGTCCTCCCGGAGTCTGATAATCGAGATCAGCGTACAAAATCATGGCTTTGAGCAATCCATTTTCTGAATATTGGAAATGGTCTTTTACAAAAATCTGCTTTCGCTGAACCTTAGACTGGTCACGGTAAGAATCAGTCTGATAATAGTTCTGAAAAACCTGAAAAAAGTGTTTCCCAATATGTTTGGAAAGATCAAAACTCTGGTTAAAGGTTCCATAACTTCCAATTGCCAGATTTGCGGAAATCTGGTCTGATTTTCTGGTCTGTAGCAAAACAGTTCCGCCCGTTACGGCGCCGTAATCTCCGCTTTCAGGACCTTTATATATTTCCATCCGGTTGATGAGTTCAGGAGAAACAACATTAAAATAGGTGTTTCCCGAAGCATCGGACAGGATGAAATCATCAAGATAAACTTTCACATTCCGAACGCCAAAAGGGGATCGCAAAGTGCTTCCGCGAAGGGAAATCCTGTAGCTTCCGGGAGAACGCTCTTCCATTCTGGCTCCTGCAATCTGATTGATGGATTCAAGCATTCTTTCGGGTGTATTCTGGTTAAGCAGATTTTCTGAAACTACAGCAACCGATTTTGTGGACGAAATAAAAGTTGTGGGTTTCTTGTAGGCATCGATTCTGACTTCTGAAATCAATGCTGCAGAATCTCTTTCTTGAGAAAACAGCAGGAAAACGGAACATAATGAAAATAGAAAGCAGAGTTTTGTCATCGAATGAAGGGAAGCAAAAACTGTACTTTTCTGTGTGGAAAATATAAATTCGCAGAAGATTTGTTTAAAATAATGTGAGTTGGGCTTCAGACGAAATTGATGATGCGTTTTGGCTAAAGCCAAATTTGTTTCTTACTCCGTTACAATAAAAAGTCCGTCAACATTTTTTGTGACGGACTGAATTTCTTAGAGTGTCTTTTCCTTCGCGTGAGGGATGCGGCGGGCGGCGACGAAGGCGCCGGTGCGAGTGAGGAACGAACGAGTACGGAAGCGAAGCGGACCCCAAAGCAGCCCGACCCGAATTGTAGGGGGAAACCTCATAGGTTTTTAAAACCTATGAGGTTTAGCTCCGGAATGAGGGACACGCCCAAAATATTTAAGATTCTGCGTGTTTTCTGTCGCCAATCATCCAGGGAACAATGTAATAAAACGCAATGGCAATGATTGTGGCTAAAACTCCTGTCCCGATCCATAACATGGTGAATCCGAATCTTTCGGCGATGAACGTTCCCAAAGTAGGTGTTACAATAAAGGCGATGGAGAATGAAATTCCGTTCAAGCCCATGTAAGCTCCTTTGTTGTTTTTTCCGGAGCGTAATGCCGTGATGGTTGACATAAACGGCAAAGCCCAGATTTCTCCTACGCAGAGAAGGCTCATGGATACAACCAAAGTCACGATACTGTAATCAAAACCAAGCATGGCATAAGCAAATCCGCAGATGAAGGTTCCCAAAAGCATGGTTACGGCAAGGCTGAAATATTTTTCGGCAACCTGTACCAATCCCATTTCGAGTAAAACGACTAAAAAGCCGCTGTATCCCAAAATATATCCTATACTTTGCTGACTTAGATGTGCTGTGTCTTTATAAAAAATAGTCAGCGTACTGAATAACTGGAAGAAACAGATTGAAAACAACATACAGAAAAAGCAGTAAACCAGAAATTTACCATCGCGGTAAGGCGAATTTTCTTTTTTAATTTCTATGGCTTCCTGTACTTTTCGGGCTTTTAGTTTTGCCAGAATGTTTCTTTTTCTGAAAAAGACGATGTATAAAATCCCTGCTGCCAAAGCTGTAAAAGCATTGCTGAAAAATAAAAATTCGTAGGAAATTGCCGATAAAATACCGCCCAAAGCAGGACCAATGGAAAATCCTAAATTGACTGCCATCCGGTTTAAGGAAAATGCTCTGGTGATATTTTCGGGTTTTGCATATTTTGTAATTGCAACCGAGTTTGCAGGACGAAATGAATCGCTTACAATGCTTTGCAGCAAAATAATGGTCGCCACTCCTATTTCTGTCTTAAATAGAGGAATCATACAAAATAAAGGCACACTGAGCAATAAACTGAGATACTGAACTCTGTATTCTCCGATTCTGTCTGTAATAAATCCGCCCAGCCAGGAACCAATTACCGAACCGATTCCGAAAAAGCTGAGTACAACTCCAGTATTTTCGATACTGAATTTTAAATGATCGGTCATGTAAACTCCCAGAAAAGGAAGTACCATAGAGCCTGCACGATTGATGAGCATGACCAAAGCAAGCATCCAGCTTTCTTTGGAAAGCCCTTTGAATGAGTTGGTATATAAGTGTATAAGTTTCACAATTTTTAATTTTAATTACTGTTTTTAACCCCGAATGACACAAATGCTTTTCACGGATAACCTTATTTTTTGGTTATCGTTTTTGTTTCGTTAGGGTTAAAAACAAAAAACAGGGCTTAAAAATTAAGCCCTGTTTTATTTATATGTATAATAAATTTTTACTCCGGCTTATAAGAGTCTTTTAACGTCACAGTTCTGTTGAATACAAAGTTTGTATCCGTAGAATCCTGATCTTTCGTGAAATAGCCAATTCTTTGGAATTGAAGAGGTTCTCCAACAGCCACATCTTTTAAGCTTGGTTCACCAAATCCCTGAATGGTAGTTACAGAATCCGGATTGATAAAGTTTAGGAAATCGACATCTTTCTCTGCATCTGGCTGTTCCACAGTGAATAATTTGTCGTAATTTCTTACTTCCACAGGAATTGCATGTTTCGCAGACACCCAATGAATGGTTCCTTTTACTTTTCTTAAGCTTTCTTCTGTTCCGCTTCCTGACTTGGATTTTTCGTCGTAGGTTGCGTAAATGGTCGTAATGTTTCCGTTTTCGTCTTTTTCTACTCTTTCACCTTTAATGATGTAAGCAGATTTCAAACGAACTTCTCCGCCCAACTTTAGTCTGAAGAATTTGTTGTTTGCTTCTTCTTTAAAGTCTTCACGCTCAATATATAATTCTCTGGAGAACGGAATTTCTCTTGTTCCTGCATTTTCCTGCTCAGGATTGTTTTCTGTTTCCAGCCATTCTTCTTTTCCTTCCGGATAGTTTTCAATGACTAATTTGACAGGATCCACAACCGTCATTACACGTTTTGCGACTTTATTCAGGTCTTCACGAACGCAGAATTCCAATAACTGAAGTTCAATAAGATTTTCTCTTTTAGCAACACCTACTTTTTCAATAAAATTTCTGATGGAAGCAGGCGTAAATCCTTTTCTTCTCATTCCTGAAATCGTAGGCATTCTCGGATCATCCCAACCGTTTACTACATTTTCGGCAATCAGCCTCTGCAGTTTTCTTTTGGAAGTAATCATGTAAGAAACGTTCATTCTCGCAAATTCTCTCTGCTTGTTTTTCACTTTTCCTTCTTCGTACACCTGATCTAAGTACCAGTTGTACAAAGGTCTGTGGTTTTCAAACTCTAAAGAACACAGCGAGTGAGAAATTTGCTCAATATAATCGGATTCACCATGCGCCCAGTCGTACATCGGATAAATTTTCCAATCGGTTCCTGTTCTGTGGTGAGGTTTGTTCAGAATTCTGTACATCACAGGATCACGCATGTTCATATTCGGTGAAGTCATGTCGATTTTTGCACGAAGAGACATAGAACCACTTTCGAATTCGCCGTTTTTCATCCTTTCGAATAAGTCTAAAGATTCTTCAACAGGACGGTTTCTATATGGAGATTCCACACCCAGTTCTGCCGGATTTTTTCTCTGTTCGGTAATGACTTCAGAAGGCTGCTCATCTACGTAAGCCTTTCCTTCTTTTATCAACTGAACTGCCCAATCATAAAGCTGCTGGAAGTAATCGGAGGCGTACAAAACTTTATCCCATTTGAAACCTAGCCATTCAACGTCTTTCATAATAGAATCTACGAATTCCTGCTCTTCTTTTTCAGGGTTCGTATCGTCGAAACGAAGGTTTACGGGAGCATTGTATTTTTCACCCAAACCGAAGTTGATGCAGATCGCTTTGGTGTGACCTACATGCAGATAACCATTTGGTTCAGGCGGAAAACGGAAACGGAGCTGATCTTTTCCCAGACCGTTTGCCAAATCATCTTCGATAATTTGCTCAATAAAATTGAGTGATTTTTTTTCTTCTTCCATTAAAATTCGCTTTTAAATGCCGTATAACACGACAATTTGCAAATTTATGAAATTTTGAGGGTTTATGGAAATAATAATGCAAAAGAGTAATTATCAATTAATAATTCTTTCAGGTGCTTTTTCTCAGAAGATGTAAATATCAGGATTGAAATAACATTAAAACTCTCTATAAATTAATCTATTAAAAGAAAATTATACCTGCAGGAAATTAAAAAAGTAGATGAAAAATTTACAAACACCTATTACACAACAGTTTATAGTTAATTTAAGAAAAATGTTAAAAAAATAAAAAATATGCATTGACTTTTGGCATAAAGATTGTAAATTTATTACCACAAAAATATTAACATTTTATATTATGAAAAAGGTTAAAAGTAAGTTTTCTTTCATTTTAGAATATATTAAGAAAGCGATTTTTGTAAAAGATATCATTTAATCGCTATTTATTAATATTATAAACACCAAGATTATACGACTGAAAACTACAAATTAAAAATCTCAAAACAATTTTCACAGAAACGAACAGAGTTCATCCGGACTTTGCAAATCTTTTATATTCTTTTTTCACTTATATTAATTCACTTTAATGTGTGTTAATATAAGTTAAAGTTGTAGGATATCCCAAAAAAGAAATTCATATTTACATTACTAAACCAAAAAAATGTTTCTATGAAAAATCTAAAAAAACTTAAGAAAAGTGATTTAAAAACAATCAAAGGAGGTATTGTTCCCATCGGCTGTCTTAACTGGAATCCTAAATTAAGATGCTGCAGAACATGGGATGAAGAACATTACAACAATCCTGTTTGTGAAATCTAATTTTTAAACCACAGTAATTCTCCTTTCAGATCCAGATTTGAATCGAAATTATTAACAAATAAAGCTCCGGTTCCCAATCCTTGCGGCATCGGGCTTTTTTTTGTAAAAGTATATTGAGCAATCGCATTCAGACCAATATTGCTTTCCAGAGCAGATGTAATCCACCATCCGAGATTGCGTTCTTCAGCCAGAGAAATCCATTCATCAGAACCTGAGAAACCTCCTGCCAAAGCGGGTTTTAAAATGATATACTGAGGATTTACGGTTTCTAGTAATTTTCTTTTTTCATTAAAATCTGTAATCCCGATCAGCTCTTCATCCAAAGCAATCGGAGTAGGCGTTTCAAGGCATAATTCTGCCATATCGTTCCAGTTTCCTGCTTTTATAGGCTGCTCGATGGAATGAATGTGTAGATCGGATAATTGCTGCAAAACAACTTTTGCCTCTTCTTTATTAAAACCTCCGTTCGCATCCACGCGAAGTTCAAGCCTGTCTTTTGAGAACTTCTGTCTCAGTTTCTGAAGAATCTCATGCTCGGATTTCCAGTCGACTCCTATTTTCAGCTTGATGCAGTGAAAACCTTTTTCCAGCTTATCCTGAATCTGCTCTTCCATATAATTGATGTCGCCCATCCAGATCAGACCATTAATGACGATCGGAGTCTTTCCTTCTGTAAAATCACTTGGGAAATACAGGTTTTCACCATTTTTCAAATTCAGAACAGCCTGTTCATACCCGAACCAAATGGAAGGAAATTCTTTCAGTTCTTCTTTTAAAAACTCAGTTTCCTGCTGAATATTTTCACAAAGCCATTTTAATTTATCTTCATAATCCGGTCTGTCGTCAAAACTTAATCCTCTGAAAATTGCACACTCCCCTATTCCTCTTTTTCCATTTTCTGAAATTTCGAGAATAAAGGTCTCTTTTTCAAGCAAAACGCCGCGAGATGTTCCACTCGGGCGTTTGAATTCTAATAAATATCTTGAATATTCTGCTTTCATTATTTTACACTGTCAATTCGCATAAATTCTTCCGCTTTCTCCACCATATCGATACTTCCGCAGAAAAACGGAATTCTCTGATGCAATTCTGTCGGTTCAATTTCAAGGATTCTTCTGAAGCCGTCTGTTGCTTTTCCTCCTGCCTGTTCTGCAAGGAAAGCCATCGGATTACACTCATACAGCAATCTCAGTTTTCCATTCGGAGCCTGCGAATACGAAGGATAGATATAAATTCCGCCTTTCAGCATATTTCTGTGAAAATCTGCCACCAACGAACCGATATATCTTGAAGTATACGGTCTGTCTCCTTCTTCCATCTGGCAATATTTAAGATAATTTTTTACGCCCTGAGGAAATTTAATATAGTTTCCTTCGTTAATGGAATAAATTTTCCCTGTTTTTGGGAAAGTCATATTCGGATGTGACAGATAATAGGTTCCTAAAGAAGGATCTAATGTAAATCCGTTCACTCCGTTTCCTGTTGTATACACGATCATTGTAGAAGATCCATAGATAACATATCCTGCTGCGATCTGGTTAACTCCTTTCTGTAAAAAGTCTTCCAATTGAACCGGAGTTCCGGGCTCCGTAACTCTTCTGTAGATTGAGAAAATGGTTCCTACCGAAACATTTACATCAATATTTGAAGAACCGTCAAGAGGATCAATCAGCACCACATATTTGCTTAAATGTCCGTTTTCGCCACATTTAATATCGATGAAATCGTCGTTTTCTTCGGAAGCGATTCCACAGACAACCTCTCTCTGAGACAAAGCGGTAATAAAAATTTCATTGGCAATTACATCAAGCTTCTGCTGCTCTTCTCCCTGCACATTCTGGTTTCCTGCAGCGCCTGCGATGTCTACAATTCCTGCTTTATTTACTTCTCTGTTTACTACTTTTGAAGCAAGTCTTATTGCACTCAAGAGACGGGAAAACTCTCCCGTGGAATACTGAAAATCATCCTGTCTATCAATAAGAAATTCTCCTAAAGTCTGTAATGGTTGCTCTGACATATTTTGCTTTTTACGTTTTCTCCAAATTTCGTAAAATTTATTACAATTTAAAAGAATAATTAATAAAAGAGCTTAATTACTGTCTATCAATTAAATACAATCAAACACATTGATCTTAAAAAATCTTTATCCTAAAATACGCCTCCCGTTTTATTGAAGCAATCGGAATAATTTCTCCTAATTGATAATTTTAATAAAATCTTAAGCCTGCAGCGATATTCTGCTCTTTCATATCTCGTTGTAAATGTATAATTTTGTCACCCGTAAAATATTCCCACAAATTTTATCTAACAATTTTATTATTAACAATTTAATGAAAATTTTCAAGTTTGGTGGAGCATCGGTAAAGGATGCCGAAAGTGTAAAAAATGTAGCCATGGTTTTAAAAAGCCAGGGATTTGCCAAATGTCTGCTGGTAATTTCAGCGATGGGCAAAACGACAAATGAGTTGGAAAAGGTTGTAGAACTTTATTTCAAGAAGGATAACTATCAAACTGAAATTGAAAAGATAAAACGAAAACACATTGAGATCGCGGAAGGATTATTTCCCGAAAATCATGCGGTGTTTGCGGAAATCAATTTATTTTTTGATGATATTGATTCTTTTTTAAGAAGAAACAAATCTCCGAACTACGATTTTGTTTACGATCAGGTAGTAAGCTGCGGGGAAATGATTTCTACGAAAATTGTGAGCGAATATTTGAATGAAATTCAGTTTACCAATCAGTGGCTAGATGCAAGAGATTATGTAAAGACAGACAATTCTTACAGAGAAGGTGTGGTAGACTGGGCAAAGACGGAAGAATTTATTTCCAATTTAAATAAAGAAATCTGCTACGTTACTCAAGGATTCATCGGTTCGGATAATAACAATTTTACGGTAACATTAGGAAGAGAAGGCTCTGATTATTCTGCCGCGATTTTTGCGTATTGCTTAAATGCAGAGGCTATGACGATCTGGAAAGACGTTCCGGGCGTAATGACGGGAGATCCGAGAAAATTCAAAGATGTAACGTTGCTTTCTCATATTTCTTATGAAGAGGCAATTGAAATGGCGTATTACGGAGCAAGTGTGATTCACCCGAAAACCTTACAGCCACTACAGCAGAAAAACATTCCTTTTTACGTAAAATCTTTTGTAGATCCTACAAAGGAAGGAACAAAAGTAGGTGCTTCGGAAAAGAACCAGAGCGAAGAATCTTATATTTTAAAGGAAAACCAGACTTTGCTTAAAATCTCCACAAGAGACTTTTCATTTATCGCAGAAGACCATATGAGTCTTATTTTTGGATATTTATCCAAATACAAAATTAAAGTTTCCCTGATGCAGAATTCTGCAATTTCATTGGCTTTATGTCTTGAAGATAAATTCAATACCGTAGATGAATTAAATGAAGAACTTCAAAAAGTATTTAAAACAGAAGTTATAAAAAATGTATCTTTATTTACCGTAAGAAATGCGAAAATAGAGAACATAGATAAATTTTACCAGGAAAAAAGTGTATTATTGGAGCAGATTGCGAAAAATACGCTTCAAATGGTAACACAATAAAAACTAATTGCGACTAAACACAATATGAGTTTAATTTCGAAAAACGATCTGATAAAGGCTTCCGGCTTAAGTAAAATAGGATTTTTAAAGAATCCTGTAGCATCTGCTGTGATGAGCATTGCTAAAATAAACGAAGTAAATAAATTATACGACAAACTAAAAGACAAGGAAGGCAAAGACTTTTTCGACTCATTTGTAAGAGAGCGCAACTTAAGCTATATCGCTTTTGAAGAAGATCTGGCAAAAATTCCGAAAACAGGACCGTTTATTCTGGTATCCAATCATCCGCTTGGCGCGATTGACGGAATTTTAATGTGCAAAGTTCTGTCAGAAGTACGTCCGGATTTTAAGGTGATGGGAAATTTCCTTCTGGAAAAGATCAAGCCGATGGAACCGTACGTAATTGCGGTAAACCCTTTTGAAGGCAGAAAAGAAGCATACAGCAGCTCTTCAGGAATGCGGGAAACGTTAAAGCACCTGCAAAATGGAGGCTGTGTAGGAATTTTCCCTGCAGGAGAAGTTTCCAATAAGAACAATCCTTACAGTGAAATTCTGGATAAAGAATGGGAAAAACCGGCATTAAAACTCATCAGAATGGCAAAAGTGCCGGTCGTTCCTATGTATTTTCATGCAAAAAACAGCAGGATATTTTATCAGGTGGCAAAAATTCATCCTAATTTGCAGACCTTGATGCTTCCGGCAGAAATGATGAACGACAGGGAAAAACCGATCAGAATAAGAATCGGAAAACCTATTACCGTTAAGGCGATGGATGATATGGAAACCATCGAGGAACTGGGAGAATTTCTGAAACGTAAGGTGTATATGATGAAATCTTACTACGAAAAGAGAAAATCTTTGGCGCAGAGTATCAATCTTAAAAATCTTTCGGTAAAATTCCCTTTACTAAGAGAAGAAAATATCGTTCAGAATATCATCGACGAAACTCCGAAAGAAGATATTTTAAAAGACATTAATAAACTGAAAGGCACAGATAAGATGTTTTTCAGCAACGGAAATTACGAAGTTTACTTTACCACTTACGAAGAAATCCCTTCTATTATGAGGGAAATCGGAAGACAGCGTGAGCTTACCTTCCGTGCAGTGGGTGAAGGAAGTAATCTGCCGTTCGACCTTGATGAATACGACAAACATTATCATCATCTTTTTCTTTGGGACAGTGCCGCTGAAAAACTTGTAGGAGCTTACAGAATGGCTTTGGGTAAAGAAGTGATGAAGAAATCCGGCATCAAAGGTTTTTACACCAGTTCTTTATTTGAATTCGAGCAGGACATCCATCCTTTTTTCAAAAAAGTGATTGAAATGGGTCGTGCATACATCTGTCAGGAATACCAGCAGAAGCCGCTTCCGCTTTTCCTTTTATGGAGAGGAATTGTGCATGTCTGCTTAAGAAATCCGGATCATAAATTTTTAATGGGCGGCGTAAGTATTTCCAATAAATTTTCAGAATTTTCCAAATCTCTGATGATCGAGTTTATGCGTTCGAATTATTATGATTCCGCAGTTGCACAGTATATTACCCCAAGAAACGAATACAAAGTAAAGCTTCGCGACAGGGACAAGCATCTGTTTTTTGAAGAAATGGAATCTGATCTGAACAAGCTTGATAAAATCATCGATGATCTGGAACCTGAGCTGAGACTTCCTGTTTTAATTAAAAAATACATTAAGCAGAACGCGAAAGTTATCGCTTTTAACGTAGATCCCAACTTCAATGATGCCATCGACGGACTAATGTACATACGAATAAGTGATCTTCCGGAAAGCACGATTAAGCCAGTATTAGAGGAAATGAGCGAACAGATAAGACGCGAACAGGAAAATAATTCGGTTGAAAATCAGTAGGTTTTTAAGTTTTGTTAAAAAAAGTCTTATTAATACTTGCTTCATATACTAAAACTTACTACTTTTGCATCACTTTAAAACAACGAAGTAACAAGAATGGTTTCTTAGCTCAGTTGGTAGAGCAATGGATTGAAAATCCATGTGTCCCTGGTTCGATTCCTGGAGAAACCACTTAAAAAAACCACCTGTAAAAAAGGTGGTTTTATTTTCAAAGTTTTAAATAAAATTTGCCAAGGTTAATAATTATTATTACTTTTGCACCACTTCAAAAAAGAAGCAAAAATTAAATGGTTTCTTAGCTCAGTTGGTAGAGCAATGGATTGAAAATCCATGTGTCCCTGGTTCGATTCCTGGAGAAACCACTTAAAGTCATCTCATTTGGGATGACTTTTTCGTTTATACTTATTTGTAATCATTTTTATAATCTATCTCAATAGGATTATTTTGCTCACGAATCATTTTTTGTGTTTGTTTTGTCAATTCATTCAAGTCTAATGCCTTTTTTCCACCATGTCCGTCACTGGTATAAACAGGTAACATATTTCTTAATTTAAGATCAGCATAAGGATCATTGTAATATTGCATCATTAATTTTTTGAAATGAGAAAAATCCATATCCAAACCTTTTTTTCGCAGAAATAAATTCCCAGAATTATTTTTGATTGCTATAAGTGTAAAGTCGTAATCCATATCACTATCAGTTGCTCTTACAATAAGTCCCGGAAGTCCGTTAAAAATATATGGACCATCTGTAATCGGAATTTCTGTTGTGAACCATACAATCCATTTTCTTCCACCATAGTCTGTTACAGCTTTCTGAACATCAAATCCTCCTATTTTATCCCTGTCGGATTCTATTTTCCAGATTATTTTATTTTCTATTTTTACATCGTAATAATCATTAAACCGTGTCCGATAATTTCTTTTAATATCTTTATTCTTTAAATCTTTTGTTACGTATATCTGCCTTTCAATATTTTGATCAGCTCCTATTCCAAATCTTGATACACTTAATAATGAATCAGACCTTTTCTCTTTTTCGGTTCTAAATACTGATATATTATCATTAAAATCCAAAATCATTTCAATAGAAGCAAGACTATCATTATGAGGTCCCAAGTGATATTTCAACTCATAAACAAATGATTTTTTTTGTGCGGAACAGAATCCTATAAAGCATATTAGAAAAATAAAATTAACTTTTCTCATAATAAAAAGAGACACATCTTTCAGATGTGTCTCATGTCATTTTAGTAAATAAATTAAATTGTCACACATCTTAAACATTGACTATCGTTTGATCCTGTATCACTCCATAGTCTACAAACAAGATCATATCCTGCCGGACAATCACTGTCAGAACTACACATATCTGTGCAACCTGCACCTCCTCCATTTCCAGGATATCTTTTCCCTCCATCAATTTTTTTTAGATCGTTTCTTCTTAATTTTTTAAGATTTTTCATAATAGATTTTTTTATTGTGAGTTAAAATTAAAAAAAACAAATAAACAAAACTGAAATTAACATTTATTTAACTAGTTCTTACTGATTGTTAATTTTTACGGAATTTTAATCATGGAGTAACTTTTCTTATTTAAAATAAAAGCGAAGCAAACCTTCTTTTTCTTCAAGTTTCACAATCAAAATAGTCCACTAAGAATGGTGGAAGTAAAAACTTTAGTAATTCTTGTTCGCCAGATATACAACAACAAAATTATGTCTTTTATCTTTCTCTCCAGCTTTTGTAATTGATCCGTTCTTTGTTTTCAATTAAAAAATTCTTTTTCGTTTGTAGATTTAAATAAGCACTTCGTAGATTTTATTATTATTTTTAAAAGAAAAACTTGAATTTTATCTGTTTTTATTTTAAAATAATTTAGAACCTTGAAACTGACTCAGAAAAACAAATATCACATCTTCTTTTGGTTTGCCTATTATCTCTTTGAGATTAATGCGTCATTTGTGTATCTTCATGAAAGTTTTAAACAATTTTCATGGCAAAAAGCCGTACATCTTTCCGCCATTTCAGAATGTACTTTTCTTATCACAGAAATTCCAGCATCTTACATCGTTTTATCAATTATAGATGGAAAAATAAAGATTCTTAAAAATAAAGCACTTAGAGTTTTCGCTGCAATTGTTACAGTAATTTTTTTTGTAAGTCTTTACAGGGTACTTTCTCACGATCTTATATTTCCTTTCTGCTATTCTTTCCCCGAAGAAACAACAAGGTTTTCATTAGCGGGAATTTTTGTGGCAATGATGAATATTGTTTTTGCCATTGCTATTGCATTAGGTTTCGAAAAATTTATTCAGCAAAATGAAACGCAAAAAAGACTAATGGAAATTTCAAAAGAAAAAACGGATACCGAACTAAAGCTGCTTAAAACACAGATAAATCCGCATTTTCTTTTTAATACGCTTAATAATATTTACGGACTCTCTCTGAAAAAATCAGACGAAACTCCAACAATTATTTTGAAACTGGCTAAAATAATGCGTTACAACATTTTTGATTCTGCTAAAAACAAAGTATATCTTCAGCAGGAACTAGAGAACATTCAGGATTTTATAGACATACAGAAAATAAGGCACAAACAGGTTCAAGTAGAGTTTAACCTCTCCGTTGATGATGAATTACAGGAAATTTCCCCTTTAATTCTTCTGCAATTTGTTGAAAATGCCTTTAAACACGGTGCTTCGGAAAGCAGATTCAACTCTTTTATCACCATTAATCTTGAACTTAAAAATAAAGTTCTGATTTATAGTATTGAAAACTCTAAAGAAGAACATCCTGAAAAAGAAAGCACAAAAATTGGTTTAAAAAATATTAAAAGACAACTGGATTTGTTATATCCAAAACATAGTCTGGAAATTAATGACAGTAACAACCTGTATTCGGTTAGTTTGAAAATATTATTTGATTAAAATGATTCCTGAAGTGAAATATAATTGTCTGATTATAGAAGATGAGCCCATTGCTATGGAAATCATGGAGCATTTCATTTCTCAAAACAAAGAATTTCATGTGGTAGGAAAATGTTCGGATGCCATCTATGCCAACAGTCTGCTTAACACCCATAAAATAGATCTTATATTCTTAGATTTACATCTTCCGGTACTCAAAGGATTTGAATTTTTAAAAAAAATCAAGAATCCTCCTCATGTTATTGTCACAACCGCTTTTCACGAATATGCTTTGGAAGGATATGAACTGAATATTGTAGATTATCTTTTAAAGCCCATTTCCTACAGCAGATTTCTGGATGCACTAGAAAAATTTAAACATCTGATGAATGCAGAAAAAGCCATCCTAGAAATTGAAGACCGGGATTTTATATTCGTCAATATTGCAAAACGAAAAATAAAAATTGTTCTTCAGGATATTTTTTATATTGAAAGCATCAGAGAATACATTAAAATACACACAAAACAGGAAGTTTACACGGTAAAAATGCCCATCAGTAAATTTGAGAAAGATCTTGACGGAAATAATTTCATTAGAATTCATAAATCTTATATCGTTTCCAGATCCAAAATTGAAGTAATGTCTGCCACCGAAATTACAGTTAATGGAAAAAAGCTGCCGATCGGAAGAACTTACAAACCATTCATTAGCAATTAATTTTTTCCCTTTTATCACGTGTAGAGATTCATTATTTACTCTTTTATCATGCCAAATAGTTATTGATATACGGTTAGCTGCTTTTTGTAGAAATAAAACACGCAGCAGCCGGAATAACTGTAATATTGATACGGCAAAACAATTAAATCTCTTAACTAAAATCTTAAAATTACTATGAAAAAGACAATTAAGAATCTGCGGCCTCTGAAGGCGAAAGAACTGAAAAAAATCCATGGCGGAACTACAAAAGGCTATGACAAATGCTGTTATAAAGGAGAAAACCCACCTTATGATCCTTTTTCAGGATGTGAAGCCTATTACATTTGTGATTAAAGGTAAAACATCTTTATTAACCAAAATTTTTAAACAATAACAATCTTAAAAATTAATTTATTATGAAAAATCAAAAATTAAAAAACGGAAAAATTCTTAACAGAAATGAATTAAAAGCGACTGTTGGTGCGGGTTCTAGTTTTCCACGCTGGTGTTGCGAATATGAAACAATAAAAAATGTAAAAGTATGTGTTGTATGGTCTACATGGGAGAGACAATGTCCATAATCCAACTATAAGTTAGATAAAGGATGAATAAAATTAGAGATTGTCGAAACACGGCAATCTCTTTTTTTATAATATAATTAGCATACAATTTTATCGATATACAGCCAAAATATACTATATTCGCCAACAAATTCTAACTTGGAAATGAAGAAGATTATCTCCGGTTTATTGTTATTTTCCGCCATTACGGCATTTGCTCAGGAAGCCATTAAATTTGAAGAACTGCCTTTTAAAGACCTTATTGCAAAGGCAAAAAAAGAAAAAAAGATTGTCTTTCTGGATGCCTATGCTTCATGGTGCGGTCCCTGCAAAATGATGGAAAGAAATGTTTTTACACAGAAATCGGTCGGAGATTATTTCAATGCAAATTTTGTGAACGCAAGATTTGATATGGAAAAAGGTGAAGGAAGAGATATTGCGGTAAAATACGGAGTACGCTCCTATCCTACTTATCTTTTTCTGAATGGCGACGGAGAGCTTGTTTCCCAGAATTTCGGCTACATGGAAGAAAGTATGTTTCTGACGATGGCGCAGGATGTAAATTCTCCTAACAACAAAAAAGGTTCGCTGAAAGAACGTTTTGCGAAGGGTGAAAAAGATCCCGATTTTCTGATCAATATTATGAAACTCAATTCTTCTTCGGATTTTAATTTTGCCAAACAGGCATCTGAAAGGTATTTTGAAAATAAAAAAGCTACTGAAGAATTCTCAAAAGACGACGTTGGTCTGTTGCTGTTTTTCTTAAAATCTACTGAAGACAAAAATTACAAAGTTTTTACAGACCGAAAAGCTGAAATCATCAAATTTTTACCGGAAGAAACGTATAAAGAATTTGACAATCAGATCAAGCTTGGCAAAATTGTGGAGCAGTCTATTGATCAGCAGAATAAAAAAATCAATGATGATTACTTCATGAAAAATGCAGAACCTCTTGTAGGAAAGCATGATGCGGAAGTGAAACTCAACCAGATGAAACTTGGCTATTATGAGCAAAATTCAAATTTTCCTGAATACGAGAAAGCAGCTTTAGCCTATTACAGAAATTCAGAAGCGTTTGAACCTAATGAATTATTAAAAGCAGCGTGGGTATTTGCGGAACATGTAAAAACCCCATCATCCTTAAAAAAAGCGGCGGAGTGGGCTGAAAAATCTGTGATGAGAGGCGAAAGTTCCGAAAACACATATATTCTTGCGAAACTTTATTTTCTAACCGGAAATAAAGAAATGGCAAAAACATACGCAGAAATGTCTAAAAATATGGCAACACAGGCTCAGAAAGATTCTACTTTAGCCGATGAGCTACTAAAACAAATAAAATAAAATGCTTAAAATAAGATTGATCGCAGGGATTTTAACCGTGTTTTTTTTAGGAACACTCAATGCACAAGAACAGGAACCACAACAGACTTCTGAAAAAAGTGTATACCTTAAAGGAAATGCTTTGCTAATACCTGTAGGAGTTATAAATGTAGGATTAGAGCATCAGTTAAATAAAAAATTCACGGTACAGGGCGATGTTTTAATTTCTCCGTGGAAATCTTTTGCAGGGCATGAACTGCAATATTATTCAGTTTCACTGGAAGGAAGATATTATTTTGACGAAGCCTTCAAACACTGGTATATTGGTGGAAATATTGCAGGTTCCCGCTTTATTGCCCAAAAGTGGAATTACTGGAGTGACGGTACTTTTATTGACGAGAAAAACGGAAATGTCTATCAATATTCTGATGTTTACCAAAAAGGCTATTCGATAATATTGGGAATTACAGGAGGGTATCAGTTTAAGCTTGCTGAAAACTGGAACATGGATATTTATGCAGGAATCGGAACTTCTCAGGATTTTTACAAAGGCTATGTACGCTCGACGGGAGCTCGTTATGACGTAGCGGAAGGCTTTAACAAAAGCGGGGAAATTCTTCCTTACAGAGGCGGTGTCATGATTTCTTATAAACTAAAATAAAACAATGAAACTATTCGGTAAAAATCATATTATTATCTGCATCATCACTTTCGGGATTCTTTTTCTGATGAATTACCTCGGAAACGATCAGGCGGATAAGCTGGAAAGAGCTTTAATGATTGCGGCAGCGGGCGTTATCGGTCTGTCAATCGGTCTTGTGATCATGAATAAAGGAAAAGACGACAAAACTCCGCCGCAGAATTTTGATTAAAAAATTTCAATTGTCAATTGTCAATTTAGATTCACAAATAAAATGAATTCACTATTGACAATTGACAATTCATATTTCATCAGTTTTCGTAAACAACATATTTCTTTCTGATTTTCTCGAATTTTTCCAAATCAGACTTCCAGGATGCTTTGATTTCCGAAGCTGATTTTCCGGCAACAATCTGTTTTCTCAGCTCATCGGTTCCGGCTAAAGTATCAAACCACAAATTACTTCCTGTGGTTGGTTTCAGGAAAAAGTCCAGATCAGGATTTTTATAGTTTTTATACGCTTTTATTACCCAGTCCAGATTCAGTTCCCTTAAATCTTTTCTATAATCTGAAAGGTTTTCGCCGTAGCACAATTTTCCGTTTAAAAAAGGATCTTTTGCTCCTGCACTTGGCTTCGGAGTAAACTGATAAGGAAGATTTTTTGTCCATGGAGATCCGTAAATCTGGAACGGTAAATCTGTTCCTCTTCCCACGGAAACCTGCGTTCCTTCAAAAAAGCATAAACTTGGGTATAAATTGATGGCTCTATCATTGGGTAAATTTGGAGACGGCTTATCTGAAATCTGGTAACGCAGCTTTTTATGATAATTTTTCATCGGAATCAACGTGTATTTTGCCTGAACTCCGTTTTTCAGCCATTTTTCTCCATTCACCATTTTTCCGTACTCTCCTATTGTCAATCCGTATACAACCGGAACTTCGTGCATTCCCACAAAACTTGTCCATTTTTCCTTTAAAACAGGACCATCTGTATAGCCGTCATGAGGATTGGGTCTGTCCAGAGCAATCACTTCAATATTATTTTCAGCGGCTGCTTCCATAAGATAGGTCAGTGTTGAAATATAGGTGTAAAACCTCACACCGACATCCTGAATATCAAACACCAGAACATCCATTTCTTTCAGTTGTTCCGGAGTCGGTTTTTTATTTTTACCATATAATGATACGATGGGAATTCCGGTTTTTACATCTACTCCGTTTTTTACTTTTTCTCCTGCATCTGCATCGCCTCTGAAACCGTGTTCCGGCGCGAAGATGGATCTTATTCTGATTCCGTTTTTTACTAAAAAATCCACAACGTGCGTTCTATCGCTCATCAGTCCGGTCTGGTTCGTTACCACTCCTACAATTTTTCCTTTCAGCAATGGCAAATAGAGCTCCGGCTGATCTGCTCCAGTTTTAAAATCTTTTTTATCTTGAGCCTGAGAATAATATTGATTGAATACTCCTAAAAAAATTAGGCAAATAAGAAGTAAATTTTTAATTTTGAAATCTAAATTCATAAGTTTGAAATTTCCTTTATATTTCTCGAAAAAAATAGCGTTTTCCAAAGATAACAAAAATAACCTTTCGAGGGTTATCATCTTCATCGGCAGACTTTCTGTGGCATTGGGAATTATTGTTTCTCTCATTACGGTTTCCACCGGATTCGGTTCTAAGAAAGCAATTAAGGAAAGACTTGCAGATTTCAGCGGACACGTTACCGTAAGATCCACGAGATCAAACTCTTCCTACAATACTTCCGTTCTTGATAATCAGGGACTGAATATCCAGAAAATAAAAGAACTTCCGGATGTGGAAAGTGTGCAGAAATATGCTACGGTAACGGGAATTATGCGGAACGAGCACAATTTTGCAGGGATTATTTTCAAAGGAATCGGAAAAGATTTTGACAGTGTAAGGTTCAAAAAATTTCTGGTTGCCGGAACTTCTCCGAAAGTTACGGAAGTTGGCTATTACAACGGAGTTACTATTTCCCAGAAGATTGCCAACGATCTTCATCTGAAAGTGAAGGACAGCATTGTAACGGTATTTTCAAAGGCAGATCAAAAGCCTATTTACAGAAAATTTGAAGTGGTAGGAATCTATAAAACCGATATTAAGATGATCGACGATCAGTTTGTGTTGGGAGGAATTAATCATGTAAGAAAAATTCAGGATATGAAGCCTGATGAAATGGGCGGACTGGATATTTTCTTTAAAAATGTAAATGATATCGACAGCGATTTTACTGAAATTGAGAAACTCATCGGTTATAAAAATTATGCTGAAAAAGCCACTGAAAAATATCCTCAGATTACGGACTGGATTAGTATTTTCGATACCAATATCGCTCTGATTATCATCATCATGCTGATTGTTGTGGTCATTAATATCATCATGGTTCTTCTGATCCTGATTATTGAAAGAACAAATTCTATCGGTCTTTTAAAGACTTTGGGAGCAAGCAATTCACAGATCAGAGCCACTTTTATCAATTATACTTTAATTATTATGATTCCGGGATTGCTGTACGGAAATGCGATTGGTCTCGGACTGCTTTTGATTCAGAAAGTTTTTGGAGTGATTACCTTAAATCCGGAAAATTATTACGTTAGTACGGTTCCGGTAGATCTTAACCCGATTGCTATTATCTCTATTTCTGCCGGAATTCTGATTATTTCAGGCCTGGCTTTAATAATTCCGAGTTACCTGATCAGTAAGATTTCTCCGGTGAAGGCGATTAAGTATAATTGATATTAATTATTCGACGGAATTTGTCATTGCTAGCGAAGCGAAGCAATCTCAGATTTGTAAAATTATATTCACTTTTCTACAATTTGAACATTAAGTTTTATTAAGGGTTTAAGAATATTAAGTATAACTTCGTTTTGAGTTGAGATTGCTTCGTCACTACGTTCCTCGCAATGACAAATGTTCTGATAACGGCAAAATCCTAGCCCCGATAGGAACGACATCCTTTTGGGTTGCGGCTGGAGCATAAACTGAAGGTTTACGAACGTAGTTCAGGAAGCCGTAACAAAAAAGATACAGTGGATAGCGGGAATAAGCTCCTTATTGAGTTGGAGATTGAAGAGTTAGAGTATAGGAAAGTTTGAAAGTGAGAGAGTTTGCGGGTAAGAGAGTGTATGTTTTGGGGTTGAAATTGAGAAAACAGTATTAATTATTCATTTTTAATTATTAATTATCTGAAAGCCGTATCTTTGCAACGCTTTAAAAGACATTTATGAAATACGCAAACAACATCCTCGAAACCATCGGAAATACGCCTCTTGTAAAACTTAATAAAGTTTTGGGTGAAGATTTTCCGGCACTGGTTTTGGCAAAGGTGGAAACTTTCAATCCGGGGAACTCTGTGAAGGACAGAATGGCTCTGAAAATGATTGAAGATGCTGAAAAAGATGGAAGATTAAAACCCGGAGGAACGATTATCGAAGGAACGTCCGGAAATACAGGGATGGGACTGGCTCTTGCCGCGATCATCAAAGGGTACAAATGTATTTTTGTAACCAACTCTAAACAATCTAAAGAAAAATGTGATATTCTTCGCGCTGTAGGAGCAGAAGTTATTGTCTGTCCGACGGATGTAAAACCTACCGATCCGCGTTCTTACTATTCTGTTTCCAAAAGATTGGCTAAAGAAACGGAAAACGGATGGTATGTAAACCAATACGACAATTTATCCAACAGAGCCGCTCATTACGAGTCTACGGCGCCTGAAATCTGGGAACAGACGGAAGGAAAACTAACGCATTTTGTTGTCGGAGCAGGAACAGGAGGTACGATTACAGGTTGCGGAACATTCTTCAAGGAGAAAAATTCTGACATTAAAGTAATCGGAATAGATACGTACGGATCGATCTTAAAAGAGATCCACGAAACGGGAGAAATCAACTTAGGAAATGCTTATACCTACATTACAGAGGGAATTGGCGAAGATATTCTTCCTGAAAACTATGATATGTCGGTAATCGATCATTTCGAAAAAGTAACGGATAAGGACGGAGCAGTGTATGCGAGAAAACTGGCTAAAGAAGAGGGGATTTTCTGCGGATATTCTGCGGGAAGCGCTATTTCTGCTTTGGTACAGATGAAAGATCAGTTTACGAAAGACGATGTGATTGTGGTTCTTCTTCACGATCATGGTTCAAGATACGTCGGAAAAATTTACAACGACGACTGGATGAAGGAAATGGGCTGGCTGGATTAATCAGCTTTTCATGATAAATAAAACTCAGAGCAAAGCACTCTGAGTTTTTTGTTGTTTTATTCTGAAATATTTTTCTTAAGGCATAATACTGAAAAATAGTTGGTAGAATCCTATCAAAAACTCATTGTTAGGCTGTTTGGAGGAAGTTTTATGAAACGTGTTTCATAAAACTT